>JAJZRT010001018.1 GCA_021802595.1 Pseudomonadota bacterium | reverse complement strand
CGCGCGCCTGACCGAACTGGCGCACGAGCTGGCCGAGCTGCCGATGCTGTCGCGCACCCACGGCCAGCCGGCGTCGCCGACCACGGTCGGCAAGGAACTCGCCAACGTCGTCTACCGCCTGCGCCGTGCCTGGGACACGATCGGTGCGGTGGAACTGCTGGGCAAGATCAACGGCGCGGTCGGCAATTACAACGCGCACCTGTCGGCGTACCCCGATCTCGAGTGGGAAGGCTTCGCACGCAGCTTCGTCAGTGAGTTGGGGCTGACCTTCAACCCCTACACCATCCAGATCGAGCCGCACGACGCCATGGCCGAACTGTACGACGCCCTCGCGCGCGCCAACACCATCCTGATCGACCTGAACCGCGACGTGTGGGGCTACATCTCGGTGGGTTACTTCAAGCAGAAGACGAAGGCGGGCGAAGTGGGATCTTCCACCATGCCGCACAAGGTCAACCCCATCGACTTCGAGAACAGCGAAGGCAATCTGGGACTGGCCAACGCCATCCTGCGGCATCTGGCGGAAAAGCTGCCGATTTCGCGCTGGCAGCGCGACCTCACCGATTCGACCGTGCTCAGGAACATGGGCGTCGGCTTCGGCTACAGCCTGCTGGCCTTCGAGTCCTGCCTGCGCGGGCTGGGCAAGCTCGAGCCCAATCCCGTCGCGCTGGCAGCCGACCTGGACGCCAACTGGGAAGTGCTGGCCGAGCCGATCCAGACCGTGATGCGGCGCCACGGCGTGGCGAATCCCTACGAGCAGTTGAAGGAACTGACGCGCGGCAAGGCCGGCATGACGCGCGAGACGCTGCATGCCTTCATCGACGGCCTGGCGATTCCGGACGCCGAGAAGGCGCGCCTGAAATCGATGACGCCGGGGTCGTATACCGGCATGGCAGCCGAGCTGGCCAGGCAGATCTGAGGGCGGCCCCATGTCCGAACACGCACTCGACGTCGGCCTCGCCGATTTCGCGCAGCATGTCCTCGAGGAATCGAAGCATCGTCCGGTGGTGGTCGACTTCTGGGCGCCCTGGTGCGGCCCGTGCAAGTCGTTGAAGCCCATCCTGGAGAAACTGGCGGCCGAATACGGCGGCAAGTTCCTGCTCGCCAAGATCAATTCCGACGACAACCAGGAGCTTGCTGCGCGCTACGGCGTGCGCGGGATTCCCAGCGTCAAGGCCTTCGTCAACGGCGCGCCGGTCGACGAGTTTTCCGGTGCGCTGCCGGAAGGCGAGGTGCGCGCGTTTCTCGATCGCCTGATCCCCAGTCCGGCCGACGAACTGCGTCAGCAGGCACAGGCGGCGCGCATGGCGGGCGATATCTCCGGTGCGCTGAAGCTGCTGGCCGCGGCCTCGAAGATCGACCCCGGCCACGTCGGCGTGCGGCTCGACGCGGCGGAAATCATGCTCGACCTCAACGAGGCCGACGAGGCCCGCCGCCTGCTCGGCAGCGTGGCGGAGGATGCCGATCCACGCGTGCCCGCCCTGAAAGCCCGCCTGCAGTTCATGGGCGCGGCCGGCGAGGACGAGACTGCGCTGGCCGCGCGGGTGGCGGCGAACGAAAACGATCTGGATGCACGGCTGAAGCTCGCCAACCTGCTGGTTGCAGCCGGACAGTACGAAGCGGGCATGGACCAGTTGCTGGAAATCGTTCGCCGCGACCGCGGCTTCGAGGACGACATCGGACGCAAGACCCTGCTGTCGGTATTCAACCTGCTGGGGGGCGGCGAACTGGTGAGCCGTTACCGGCGCATGCTGGCGAGCGCGCTGAACTAGGGCGTTAACACGCCCTAATCCAGCGCGACGTAGCGCACTTCGACGATGTCCACCTCGCGCCGTCCTTCCGGCGTCTGCACGCTGACGGTGTCGCCTTCGCGTGCCTTCAGCAACGCACGCGCCATCGGCGAGATCCACGCGATACGGCCGCGTCCGGCATCGGCCTCGTCGATGCCGACGATGGCATAGGTGGCCTCGACGCCGTCCTGATCGGCAACGGTGACGGTGGCGCCGAAATACACCTGGTCGGTGTCCTCGCGCGTCGCCGGGTCGACGACCTCGGCGTGTTCCAGCCGCTTGGACAGGAAACGGATGCGGCGATCGACCTCGCGCAGCCGTTTCTTGCCGTAGATGTAGTCGCCATTTTCCGAGCGGTCGCCGTTGCTCGCCGCCCAGGAGATGGTTTCCACCAGCTTGGGGCGCTCGACCTTCCACAGGTGGTTGAATTCGGCGTCGAGCCGCGCATAGCCGGTGGGGGTCATGTAGTTTTTCGATCCGGCAGGCAGCGCGGGCGCGGCGAGATCGTCCTCGTCGGCGTCGGCAGCCTCGGTTTCCTTGACGAAGGCTTTATTCATTCCGGATCAAGCATTCTGTGAGCAGGGGCTTGTTCATCGGCCGAACAGGCGGAGCAGCAGCGAGAGCGCCAGCGACATGAGAATGACGCTGGCGAAGGGGAAGTAGAATACGCCCCGTTTATGCCGGATCTGAATATCGCCCGGCAGCCGGCCCAGCCCCAGGCGGTTGAGCCAGGGCGTGAGCAGTCCCAATACCAACAACGCGAGAACGAGTGTCACCAGCCATTTCAACATGGGGGGATTTTAGCCGATGGATGCAGCAGCGCTGCCGCAATTTGCA
>JAJZRT010001017.1 GCA_021802595.1 Pseudomonadota bacterium | reverse complement strand
CGCGGCGCGCGCCGTCTCTCCGGCACGAAAGACCAGCCGACGCATATCCATCGGCGGCTGCCAGCCCAAAGCGCGCAAGGCATCGAGGTGGCACTCGACCGTGTGGCGGTTGCCCAGCGGCGGCAGGGGAGCACGATGCGTGAAAGATCGCTGCCAAAAGCGTGACGGTGGACGCAGGGTCGGCAACAGGGCGACGCTGACGCGCGGCCGCAGGCTGCGCACCAGCCAGGCGCCGCGCCAGTGGTCGGTGAGGTGGATGACCAGTTCGTAGCCTCGCTGGTGCAGCTGGTAGAGCAAAGCCAACTCCGCCCGTGCCTGACCCAGCAGGCTGAGATGTTTCCACTGCCGGTCGATGGTATGAATGCGGGCAATGTCGGGGTGGCCGGCCAGCATCGGCCGCGTGTCGGCATATACCAGGGCATCCACTTCGCAATGCGGTGCGGCCGCCTTCAATGCGCTGAATATCGGCGAGGTGAGCAGCACGTCGCCGTGATGGCGCAGCTTGATCACCAGCGCCCGGCGCAGCTCGGTCAACGGAATTGCCTGCAGTTGGGCCGCTGGCGCGGCGGGAGTGGGATCCATCGGGTAGGGGTGGCAGTCTCGGGCGCGGATTATACGGGGACGGCCGCGATGCCCAGCGAAGCGTACAAGGCGAGGAGCTTGCCCGCCATGGTGGCGAAATCATGGGCAGCGACGGCCGCGCGCGCTGACGCTGGGGTGTCAGGTTCGGTGGCGCGAACGAGCATGCGTTCCAGCACGGGCGCCCACAAGCTGCCTGGTGCCGTGGCAGGTACCAGTGCCCCGTTGATGTCCGGGGTCAGCAATTCCGCCGCCCCGCAATGCGGAGTGGTAACCACCGGCAGGCCGCAGGCCAAGGCCTCGAGTGAGGCGTTCGGCAGCGGATCGTAAAGCGTCGGCAGGCAAAACAGGTCCGCAGCGCCGAAGTACGGTCGCACATCCGTCTGGGCGCCGAAAAACCTTACCCGGCCGGCGATGCCTAGACGCGCGGCGAGCGTGCGGTACCGGCCTTCATCCTTGTCTCGGCCGACGATCCAGGCTTCCGTACCATTGGGCAGGTGTACCAGCGCTTCGATTAGCCTTGCGGCACCTTTTCTGGCGTACCCGGAGCCGACGAACAGGATCACCCGGGCCGTCCTGTCAGCACCGACTGTTGCCCGGAAAGTGGCACGGAATTCGGTGCGCAGACCGGGGTGGAAGCGTTCCAGATCGACGCCGTTGTAGATAACTGCAATCTTGTTGGCCGTTTCGGGCCAGCGGTGGGCGATGTCCTTTGCCACCATCTGCGAATTGCAGATCACCGCACGAAGTGCAGGATGACGAAACATTGCTGCTTCGGCGGCCAGGGTATAGCGGTGCCAGGGCGAGAATCTCCATGGCTTGCCGGACAACTCCAGCCAGGTCGCATGCACGCCATCGCCGGCACGAAAGATATGGCAACCAGGGATGCGCTCATGGCTTTGCACCAGATCGTAACGACCTGACGCGATCACATCCTGGACGCAGCGGCTGAAGCCCCAGTCGCGCCAGGTGCGACCCAGGTAGATCGGATTGCAACGTATCCCGCCGGCCTCCTTGTTCCAGGTGCGGGCGATGACCTCCACCTGTACCTGTTGCGTGCGCAAAGCCTCGATCGCCTGGGCAACGAAGCGCTCGGCTCCGCCAAAGGGCGTGTAGGTCTGACGCACAATGGCGAGCTTCATGCCGGACTTCCTCTAGGATGGACTGGTTGCGGACCCCGCAAGCAGCCGGACACAAACGGGCAAGAGTACATGGTGCGCATTTTGCCAGAGCCCGCACTATGCGCCCTGCCGACTAGAATGCCGCGATGAGCCCGCTATCCGCCGTCATCATCACCCGCGATGCCGCGACGCAATTGTCGCCTTGCCTTGAGTCGCTGGCGTTCTGCACCGAAATTCTCGTCGTCGACTCGGGCAGCGCCGACGGCACCGTGGAGATTGCCCGGCGCCATGGGGCGCGGGTGATCGAGACGCACTGGCGCGGCTTCGGGCCGCAGAAGCAGTTCGCCGTCGAGCAGGCTGCCCATGACTGGGTGCTCTGCATCGATGCCGACGAGCGGGTCAGCGACCGCTTGCGGGATGCTATCGATGCCGTCCTGCGAGAACCGGCTTTAGCGGCCTACCGCTTTGCCCGCTGCAACCGTTTCATGGGGCGCTATCTGCGGCACGGCGAGGGCTATCCCGACTGGAGCCTGCGCCTGTTCGACCGCCGGCAGGCGCATTGGTCGGCGGATGCGGTGCATGAGCGCGTGGTGACGGACGGGCCGGTCGGCACGCTGGCCGGCGATTTGCTACACGACTCGGCCGAGTCGCTGGAGAACTACCTGGCAAAGCAGAATCGCTATTCGACGCTGGCGGCCGCCGCTGCGCTGGCCGCGGGCAAGCGTGGCTCGGCGACGCGCCTGCTGCTTTCACCCCTACTGCGCTTCATCAAGTTCTATGTGCTGCGGGCCGGTTTTCTGGATGGCGTGCCCGGTCTCGTGCACATCCTCATCGGCTGCCATGCCAGCTTCGCCAAGCACGCGAAGATGCTGGCCGCCGGGCGCAATTAACGTGAAACGCCTTACGTGACGACCATGACTGACCTCGCTTC
>JAJZRT010001016.1 GCA_021802595.1 Pseudomonadota bacterium | reverse complement strand
GTTCGGGCGCCGGGGTCGGCGCAGTCTGCCTTGCCGCGGGCCTGGGATTGCGCTTCGGCCTGGGCCTGGCCGGGGCGGAAGGCAGTGCTTCAAGCTTGGCGGTCAGTTGCGGCAACGAGGGCCTGAAATCCGGCAACCGTATGTTCGGCCCCCACAGCACCAGGCCGTGAAACAGCAACGAGACGACGACGGCAAAAGCGACGCGTCGCGATACCGTGTCCAGCCTGAAGCTCACCGGGAGATGCTCAATGCGGTGAGGACTTGTGTCAATTGATCGCCGTTGTCCTCGGTCAATATGATCTTGCAGGGAAAGTTTCCGTCCCTGACCGACAACCAGATCTCCGTCTTCCAGGCGGTCGCTTCAGGCGGCGTGCTCAGGTACAGGGTTTCCTGGACGCCCATCGGGGTGGTCAGCGATTGCCCGGCTTGTATCGAGTAGTGGCGCGTGTCGATCTTGCTGCCGTTGGTGATCTGCATGGTCAGCTCTTTGCGCCGGTTCAGCAGGTGCACATAGGGGAACTGGTACAGCACGCTCAAACGGTCTTGCGTCTCTGGAGGCAAGGGTATGGAACGCTGGCCTTGGCGGTCGCTGAGCTCCAGATTGGACTTTTTCCAGTCGAAGGTTGCTGCCGCATTCCTGATCGTTTCCTTCGATCGCTTATAGGTATAGGTATGCGGACGCAGGCCGTGCGCGGTCACTTCCCCCTCGCTGACGACTTCGATGGTTTCCGGCTTGAGCACGGCCAGCAACCCAAGCGGTTTGGTTGCACTGACGATGCGGTAACGATTGCCGGTGCGCGTGAATTTTTCGGTGATCAGGGCGATCTTGACGCCTTTTGTGCTCACTTCGTAAGTCGCGTCGATCTGCCGTGCGGGTGCTGCGGCGAACAGCGCGGGAGCAGAGCACCATAGCAATAGCGCGACGAGAAGACGCATGGCTTATTCCAGACCCGGGAAGACGAGTGCGGCGCCAGGTTGTTCAAGGCGATCACTAGCGGCGCGGCTTTCCTTGTCCAGCCAGACCTGGCCGCGGCACAGCCAGCGTATGGCCTGCGCATAGATGCGATGCTCCTCGCCCAGTACGCGGGCAGACAGGGATTCCGGGGTGTCGTCGCGCAATACCGGCACTGCCGCCTGGATGATGATGGGGCCATGATCGAGCGTGGGGGTGACGAAATGCACCGTGCAGCCGTGTATCTTGATGCCGTCCCGTAACGCGCGTTCATGTGTGTCGATGCCGGGATAGGCCGGCAGAAGCGACGGGTGGATGTTGACCAGCTTGCCGCGATAGCGCTCGACGAAATGGTCGGTGAGGATGCGCATGAAACCCGCCAGCGCGATCACGTCGGGCGCATGCCGGTCGATCGCCGCCGCCAGTGCGGCATCGAAGGATGCGCGGTCCGCATAGTCCCGGTGGGGCACCACGGCGGTCGGGATGCCGCGCGCCCTGGCGATCTCCAGCCCTTGCGCATCGGCGCGGTTGCTGATCACTGCGGCGATGCGGCAAGGCAGATCCGCCTCCAGCAGCGCCTGCATGTTGCTGCCGCGGCCGGAGATGAGGATGACGATGCTTTTCACGGCTCAGCGGACTTGGGTCTGGTGCTCGTCGCCGTTGCGTGCGCGGATGACGCCGATGCGCGAGACCGTCTCGCCCACGGATTGCAGGTGCCCGATCGCCGCATCCGCATCCTGCGCGCTGACCACGACCACCATGCCGATGCCGCAGTTGAAGGTACGGAACATTTCCTGCTGCGCCACGTTGCCGCCGTCGCGCAGCCAGTGGAACAGCTTGGGCATCTGCCAGGTTGTGCTGTCGATGTCGGCGACCACGTTCTGTGGCAGCACGCGCGGCACGTTCTCGGTGATGCCGCCGCCGGTGATGTGCGCCATGCCTTTCACCGTGATCTTTGCCATCAGGCTCAGCATGGGCTTCACGTACAGGCGCGTGGGGGCCATGATGCAGTCGGCCAGCGTGCGTTCGCCGTCGAACCTGGCGTTCAGGTCGGGCTTGCTGCGCTCGATGATCTTGCGAACGAGGGAGTAGCCGTTGGAGTGCGCGCCGTTGGAAGCCAGGCCCAGCACCACATCCCCGGCCTTGATGTGTTCGCCGGTGATGATCCTGCTCTTTTCCACCACGCCCACGGCGAAGCCGGCCAGGTCGTATTCGCCCACCGGGTACATGCCGGGCATCTCGGCGGTCTCCCCGCCGATCAGCGCGCAGCCGGAATCTTCGCAGCCCTTGGCGATGCCCTTGATGACTTCGGTGGCGGCCGGCACGTCCAGCTTGCCGCAGGCGAAATAGTCGAGGAAGAACAGCGGTTCGGCGCCCTGCACCAGGATGTCGTTCACGCTCATGGCGACCAGGTCGATGCCCACCGTGTCGTGGCGGTTCAATTCAAACGCCAGCTTCAGCTTGGTGCCCACGCCGTCGGTGCCGGATACCAGCACCGGCTCCTTGAATTTCTTCGAAATCTCGACCAGGCCGCCGAAACCGCCGATGCCGGACAGGACTTCCGGGCGCATGGTGCGCTTGGCGAAGGGTTTGATGTTCTCGACCAGCTGGTCGCCGGCGTCGATATCGACGCCTGCATCGCGGTAGGAAAGGGAATTGGACGGGGTGCTCAAGTTGAGT
>JAJZRT010001015.1 GCA_021802595.1 Pseudomonadota bacterium | reverse complement strand
GCACGTTCACCGCTCAACTCGCCGAGCTGAACGCTGCGCGCCGCCACTTGACGGGTCTGGGGATTCACCACCCACACCTGGGGTTGGCCATCGACCCTGAACAACGCCGATTGCGCCACCGACAGGCTCGGTGCCGATTCGGTGCCGACCTCGACCGTAGCCGTCATGCCCAGTTTCACGGCCGCATCGGGATGCAACAGGCTGACGCGGGCGCTGTAGGTCCGACTGGCCGCATCGGCCACCGGCGACAATTCCCGCAGCCGTCCGGCATAGGCCCGGTCCGGCGCCGACCACAAGCGAATGCTCAGCGTATGTGCAGTGCGTAGCGCGGCGAGCGCGTTTTCCGGCACATCGATGCGAACTTCGAGTTCACCGGTGCGCGCCAGCTTCGCCACCGGCTGCCCGGCCGCCACAACCTGGCCGGCCTCGAACGAAATGGCCGTCACCACGCCGGCGTGCGGTGCGGTCAGCCGGGTATAGGCCTGCTGATTGCCCTGACGGGCGGCGTCTGCGCGCAGCTGGCGCGCAGACGCCGCTGCCGCTTCGGCAGTCGTCCGACGGCGGTCGAGTTCGGCCTGGGAAATGAAGTTCTGCGCGCGCAGTTCGGTAAAACGCTGCAAGTCCTGCCGCGCCAGCCTGGCTTCGGCTTCGGCCGCGGTGAGTTGCGACCGTGCCGCGCTCGCCGCCAGCGCATAGTCACTGGGATCGAGCGTGGCGATGACCTGGCCCGCCTTGACCTGGGAGCCGACCTCCACCTTGCGGGCGTTGACCCGCCCCGCCACACGGAACGCAAGGTCGGTCTCATAGCGTGCGCGCACTTCCCCGGCGTAGCGCGCCCCGTTTTGAGCGGTGCTCACCCCCACCTGCTCGGCGCGTACCGGACGGATATCCTCGGGCGCTGCCTGCGGCGCGTCGCGCCCACACGCGGCCAGCACGAGCAGAAGGGCGGACAACGGGAGAAAAGTTTTCATTTTCGGATTATCGCTTATCCCCCCGGATTCGGGCTGTCCCGGTCAAGCCGCTACGCATTCATCCCCTCCTGATGGCACCCATCGCCGTGACGGGGTTATGATGCGGGGCGCGATTACCGCCACCGGACCCATTTCGGTTGCCCCGGGCCCTTGCCCGGCTGCACTTAACTTAACTAACCATCCTAAGACGCCTGGAGTTCTCATGTCTGCCACGTCCAAACCTCTTACCGAAGCCGCGCTGCTGAAAATGCCGGCCTCCGCCTACATGAACGCGGCCCAGCTGGCGTTTTTCCGCGAGCGCCTTGAAACGCTGCGCAACGAGATGCTCAGCAATGCCGCCGACACCGGCGAGCACCTGAAAGAGAACGAGAATTTTGCCGACCCCAATGACCGCGCCACCGTGGAAGAGGAGCACATGCTGGAACAGCGCGTGCGCGACCGCGAACGCAAACTGCTGAAAAAGATCAATACTGCCCTGGCGCGCATTGACAGCGGCGAATACGGCTGGTGTCTGGAAACCGGCGATCCCATCGGACTGCCCCGCCTGCTGGCGCGACCCACTGCCGAATATTCGATCGAGGCGCAGGAACGCCATGAGAAGAAGGAAAGACTGCACGCCTGAAACAGCGATGGTTACCCGCCATGGGAACCATGTTCGCCATTATCCTGTCTCTCGTTGCCGGCCCTGACCGCCACTGTACGGCAGTGCGTCGGCCGGGCCAGCAAAGCCAGCGCCGCAACCCCCACCTCAACGCATAGATCTATACAGTCGTGATGCACGACAGTCCCATTCCCATCACCCTGCTCACCGGTTTTTTGGGCAGCGGCAAAACCACCGTTCTGAATCACCTGGTGCGCACGCTGCCGCGCACGGCCATCCTGATGAACGAGTTCGGCGAAGTCGCACTCGACCACCAGCTGCTGCAGAAGATGGAAGGCCCGATGGCGCTGCTTTCGGGCGGCTGCGTGTGCTGCACGATTTCAGGCAGCCTGTCGCCTACGCTGAAGAACCTGTGGATGGCACGACAGAAGGGCGACATCCCGGCGTTCGAGCGCGTCATCATCGAGACCACCGGCATCGCCGACCCGGTGCCGGTGCTCGACAACCTGCTGCATGACAACTGGGTGCGCGCGCGCTTCCGCCTCGACGGCGTGGTGACCACGGTCGACGCGCTGTTCGGCATGGGCCAGCTGGACGAGCACGCCGAGGCCGTCAAGCAGGTCGCGGTGGCCGACCGGCTGCTGCTCACCAAGACCGACCTCGCGCCTGCCGACACGGTCGCCGCCCTGCGCGAACGGCTGGCCGCGCTCAATCCGGCGGCCGACATCGTCACGGTGACGCACGGCGAGCTCGACCCCGCCGCGATCCAGAACCTGGGGCTGTGGAATGCCGAGACCCGATCGCTGGAAGTCGCGCGCTGGCTGAAGCCGCAGCGATATCTGCCCGCCAGCGCCGGCAAGCTCGGCGGCGCCAACCCGATTACCGGCAAACGCATGACCGCGTTGCACGACGCGCGCATCCAGGCGTTTTCGGTGGTGATTGACGCACCGCTCGACCGCTACGGCCTGCAATCGGCACTCGGCATGCTGACCGCGTTTCGCGCCGAGAACCTGCTGCGCTTCAAGGCCATCGTGAACCTGCAGGATGAACCACAGCCGATG
>JAJZRT010001014.1 GCA_021802595.1 Pseudomonadota bacterium | reverse complement strand
TAACTAGATAGAGAGACAGGAATATGCCCCGTCGTCGCGAAGTCCCCAAACGTGAAATCCTGCCTGATCCGAAATTCGGCAATCAGGAGGTCTCCAAATTCATGAACGTCGTCATGTCCAGCGGCAAGAAGTCGGTCGCCGAGCGCATCGTCTATGGCGCGTTCGAGCAGATCACCAGCAAATCCGGCAAGGACCCGCTGGAAGTGTTCAGCACGGCGTTGAACAACGCCCGGCCGCTGGTCGAGGTGAAGAGCCGTCGCGTCGGCGGTGCCAACTACCAGGTGCCGGTCGAGGTGCGTTCCTCCCGTCGTACCGCGCTGGCGATGCGCTGGCTGAAGGATGCGGCGCGCAAGCGTGGCGAGAAGTCCATGGGTGCCCGTCTCGCGGGCGAGTTGCTGGATGCGGCGGAAGGCCGTGGCGGCGCAGTGAAGAAGCGCGAGGAAGTGCACCGTATGGCTGAGGCCAACAAGGCCTTCTCGCATTTCCGCTTCTAACGCAATTCATTTAGTCAGGTATATAACGTGGCACGCACGACTCCTATTGAACGCTATCGCAATATCGGCATTTCGGCCCATATTGACGCCGGCAAGACCACCACTACCGAGCGCATCCTGTTCTACACCGGGGTGTCGCACAAGATCGGCGAAGTGCATGATGGCGCGGCTACCATGGACTGGATGGAGCAGGAGCGTGAGCGCGGCATCACCATCACTTCCGCGGCCACGACCTGTTTCTGGAAGGGGATGGATGGCAAGTTCCCCGAGCATCGCATCAACATCATCGACACGCCCGGGCACGTCGACTTCACCATCGAGGTGGAGCGTTCGATGCGGGTGCTGGATGGTGCCTGCATGGTCTATTGCGCCGTGGGTGGCGTGCAGCCGCAGTCCGAGACCGTGTGGCGCCAGGCCAACAAGTACGGCGTTCCGCGCCTGGCCTTCGTCAACAAGATGGACCGTTCGGGCGCCGATTTCTTCAAGGTCTACGAGCAGATGCGTACGCGCCTGAAGGCCAATCCGGTGCCGGTCCAGGTGCCGATCGGGGCTGAAGACAAGTTCGAGGGCGTGGTCGACCTCGTCAGGATGAAGGCGATTTATTGGGACGATGCCAGCCAGGGTATGAAGTTCGAGTTGCGCGACATCCCGGCCGACCTGGCGGATATCTGCAAGAAGTGGCGTGAAGCTATGGTCGAGGCGGCTGCCGAGTCGTCCGAAGAGTTGATGAACAAGTACCTCGAAGAGGGTGATCTCTCCGAGGGCGACATCCTCGCCGGCCTGCGCGCGCGCACCATCGCCAGCGAAATCGTGCCGATGATGTGCGGCACCGCGTTCAAGAACAAGGGTGTGCAGGCGATGCTCGACAAGGTGATCGAGTTGATGCCGGCGCCGACCGATATTCCCCCGGTCAAGGGCGAGCTGGAGAGCGGGGAAGAGGGTCAGCGTCTGGCCGCCGACGACGAGAAATTCTCGGCGCTGGCGTTCAAGATCGCGACCGACCCCTATGTTGGCCAGCTGATTTTCTTCCGTGTCTATTCGGGCGTGGTGAATTCCGGCGACACGATCTACAACCCGGTCAAGGGGCGTAAGGAGCGTATTGGCCGCATCCTGCAGATGCACGCCAACCAGCGCGAGGAAATCAAGGAAGTGCGCGCGGGCGACATCGCGGCCGCGGTGGGCCTGAAGGACGTCACCACGGGCGATACGCTGTGCGATATCGGTTCCCCGATCACGCTCGAGCGCATGGAATTCCCCGAGCCGGTGATCCACGTCGCGGTCGAGCCGAAAACCAAGGCGGACCAGGAGAAGATGGGTATCGCGCTGGGCCGTCTGGCACAGGAAGACCCGTCGTTCCGCGTCCGTACCGACGAAGAGTCGGGCCAGACCATCATCTCGGGCATGGGCGAACTGCACCTCGAGATCCTGGTCGACCGCATGAAGCGCGAATTCGGCGTCGAGGCCAACGTGGGTGCGCCGCAAGTGGCCTACCGCGAGGCGATCCGCAAGTCCGTCGAACAGGAAGGCAAGCATGCCAAGCAGTCCGGCGGTAAGGGCCAGTACGGCCACGTCTGGATCAAGATGGAGCCGAACGAGGCGGGCAAGGGTTTCGAATTCGTCGATGCGATCAAGGGTGGTACCGTGCCGCGCGAATTCATCCCGGCCGTGGAAAAAGGCCTGATCGAGTCGCTCAACAATGGCGTGCTCGCGGGCTTCCCGGTGGTGGATATCAAGGTCACGCTGTTCGATGGCTCGTACCACGATGTCGACTCGTCCGAACTCGCGTTCAAGCTGGCTGCGAACCTGGCGTTTAAGGACGGCATGCGCAAGGCGAATCCGGTCCTGCTGGAGCCGATGATGGCGGTCGAAGTGGAGACGCCCGAGGACTATATGGGCGACGTGATGGGCGACCTCAACCGTCGCCGCGGCATTATCCAGGGCATGGACGATGCCGCCGGGGTCAAGCTGGTGAAGGCGGAAGTTCCGCTGGCCGAGATGTTCGGCTATTCCACCGATCTGCGCTCGATGTCACAGGGGCGCGCGACCTATTCGATGGAATTCAAGCACTACTCCGAAGCGCCGAAGAACGTCGCTGAAGCGATCATCGCCAAGAAATAATTTTGATCTTATAGGGTACTG
>JAJZRT010001013.1 GCA_021802595.1 Pseudomonadota bacterium | reverse complement strand
TTCGACCGCCTTCTGCAGCGTGTAGTCCATGCGCTCGCCGCTCGAGATGCCCTGCGCCAGCATCACCCGCAGGCGCGATTCGCGCTCGACGTCGGCAAAGCCGGTGATGGCGACCGCCACCTCGTCCTTGTGGATGCGCTCGATGCGCGCGGCATATTCGCCCCCGCGGCCGTTGAACAGCGTGATCGCATCGTCTACCGCCAGCCGCAGTGCGCGTGCGGCATGGCGCGCGGGGCCCGGCGGCAGGCTGAAGCGGGCGCCCGGGGCGAGCGGCTGGTCGAGATAAAAACGCGGCACGGACATCTTGGTATTATGCAGGGATTGTCGTGAATTTCTGCGGAGCGCGTCATGGTTTCCCTTACCACCCCGGTGTGCGATTTTGGCTGGAAGGCGCCCGATTTCAGCCTGCCCGGCGTCGACGGCAGGGTGTGGACGCTGCGTGACGCGATGGGCCCCAAGGGCCTGCTGGTGATGTTCATCTGCAACCACTGTCCCTATGTGAAGGCGATCCGCCCGCGACTGGTACGCGATCTGGCCGAACTCAGGCGCGACCACGGCATCCATGCCATCGCGATCATGTCGAACGACCCGACGGACTACGCCGAGGACTCGTTCGACAACATGAAGCAGGTGGCGGCTGAATTCGGCTTTCCCTTTCCCTACGTGATCGACGAGACCCAGGCCGTGGCGAAGGCCTACGGCGCCGTGTGCACGCCGGACTTCTTCGGTTTCAACCGCGACTTTGAGCTGCAGTACCGCGGCCGCTTCGACGAATCGCGCAAGGAAACCGCGCCCGAGGGCGTGCGCCGCGACCTGTTCGAGGCGATGAAGGGCATCGCGGCGACCCAGCGTGGCCCGGCGGAGCAGATCCCCGGCATGGGCTGCTCGATCAAGTGGAAAGGGGAATGACGTGGTCGACCGTCGCCAGCACTGGGAAGCCGTTTACCGCAACAAGGCAGCCGATCGGGTCGGCTGGTTCCAGCCGCATGCCGCCTCGTCGCTGCGTCTCATCGCGGGTTGTGCCGGAACGGATGCCCAGGTCATCGACGTAGGCGGCGGCGCTTCAGTGCTGGTGGACGACCTGCTCGATGCCGGCTACCACCATCTGGCCGTGCTCGACCTGGCCGAGTCGGCGCTGGCCACCAGCCGTGCGCGGCTTGGCGCGCGGGCGCTGGCGGTGCAGTGGATCGCCGCCGACGTCACCCGGGCCGAACTGCCCGCCGCGCACTACGATGTCTGGCACGACCGTGCGGTATTCCATTTCCTCACCGATCCGGCCGATCGTGCACGCTATGTCGCGCAGGTATTGAGGAGCGTGAAGCCGGGCGGCCATGTCATCGTCGCCACCTTCGGCCCCGGCGGGCCGCTGCAATGCTCGGGGCTCGACGTGGTGCGTTATGCGCCCGGCGCGCTGCACGCTGAATTCGGTGCGCCGTTCCGCCTGCTCGGGCACGAAACCGAAATCCATCACACGCCGTCGGGCGGGAAGCAGGAATTCGTCTACTGTTATTGTCGGCGCATCTGATCATGCTTGAACAAGTCAAAGCCCTGGTTCGCGAGGTTGCGCAGCGCGAGGTCACCCCGCGC
The DNA here is from genome assembly GCA_021802595.1 of Pseudomonadota bacterium. Next base: position 1,048 of record JAJZRT010001013.1, on the reverse strand, counting down.
TTCCTCAAGGTGACCCACAGCCACAAGGTGGACGGCAGCCCCTTCACCGAGGCGGATGCGGCGACGCAGGCCGCGCTGGAGGCGGCACTGCCGCAGATCCGGAACGTGCCGGTGCTGGGCGAGGAAATGACCGAGCGGCAGCAGCACGACGCCTGGGACGCCGGGCGCGACGGCCTGTGGTGCGTCGACCCGATCGACGGTACCTCCAATTTCGTCGCCGGCGTGCCCTACTTCGCCGTGTCGGTGGCCTATCTCTACAAGGGCGAACGCCAGCTCGGCGTGGTCTACGACCCGGTCGCCGACGAGATGTTTACCGCCGAACGCGGGCGCGGCGCCCATTTGAACGGCACGCCGCTGCCCTTGCGTCAGCCGGTTCCCGAGCTGCGACGCGCGCTCGCCGGAGTCGAGATGAAGCGTATCGACCGCGAACTCGCCGGGCGGCTGGCGTCGTGGCCGCCGTATGCCTCGCAGCGCAATTTCGGTGCCTCCACCCTGGACTGGTGCTACACCGCGGCCGGGCGCTTCGATGTCTACGTGCACGGGGGGCAGAAGCTGTGGGACTATGCCGCCGGCGCGCTGATCCTGGAGGAAGCGGGCGGGCGGCTGGCCAGCCTGTCAGGCAGCTTCGACATCGCCAGCATCTGGGAGCGCTCCGTCGTCGCCTCGGCCAGCCCCGGGCTGTTCGAGCTGTGGCGCGACTGGCTGAAGGCGGCGGGCGCATAAGCCGCCACGTAGGCCAAATAAAAAGATTTTAGTGTCCTGATTCTGAGCCGGCGCTTGAGCTTGTCCGCTTAAGCCCTTGTCGCAACGCCGCTTTTGCCCGCTGCGGGCGCGGCTTGCGAAAGCCCGCCCTGCTGACGGATAATCAAGGTTTTTGCATATTCTGCCCTGGCTGCCCGTGCGCGGCTTTTCCGGGCGGGAGTGCGACGGTTTTTTACTTAGCAGAAGGGAACGCAATGCCAACCCGTAACGACCTGGCCAATGCCATCCGCGCGCTTGCGATGGATGCCGTCGAAAAAGCCAAATCCGGCCACCCCGGCGCCCCCAT
>JAJZRT010001012.1 GCA_021802595.1 Pseudomonadota bacterium | reverse complement strand
CAATCCCGAATCCATCCTCACCGAGCACGGCCACGCGATGCTGGCGAACTTTTTGAAAGGCGCGCGATGATCACGCCGCAGCAGGCGCTCGCCCGGCTGGTCGAGCAGCGCGAAATCTTCCACGACGAGATGCTGTCGCTGATGCGCCAGATCATGCGCGGCGAACTCTCCCCGGTGCAGATCGCCGGCATCATCACGGGCCTCAGGGTGAAGAAGGAGACCGTCGGCGAGATCGCGGCCGCGGCGCAGGTGATGCGCGAATTCGCCGCCCAGGTGCCGGCGCAGAGCGGCGCGCATCTGGTCGACACCTGCGGCACCGGCGGCGACGCAGCGCATACGTTCAACATTTCCACCACCGCGGCCTTCGTTGCCGCCGCCGCCGGGGCGCGCGTCGCCAAGCACGGCGGACGATCGGTCTCGTCGACCAGCGGCAGCGCCGACGTGCTGGAAGCGCTGGGCGTCAATCTCGATCTCACGCCCGAGCAGGTGGCGGCCAGCATCGACGCCATCGGCATCGGCTTCATGTTCGCGCCGAAATTCCACGGCGCGATGAAACATGCCGCGCCGGTGCGCAAGGAGCTCGGCGTGCGCACCATCTTCAACATCCTCGGCCCGCTGACCAATCCGGCCGGCGCGCCGCACCAGCTGATCGGCGTGTTTCACCCCGATCTCGTCGGTATCCTGGTGCGCGTGCTGCAGCGGCTCGGCAGCCGCCACGTCATGGTGGTGCACGGCTCCGACGGCATGGACGAGATCACGCTGGCCGGCGAGACGCTGATCGGCGAACTGAAGGACGGCGAGGTCAGCGAGTACACGATCCATCCTCGCGAATTCGGCCTCGAGACCTGCGGCAGCGAGGCGCTCAAGGTATGGGACGCGGCACAGGCGAAGGACATGCTGCTGTCGGTGCTCGACGACCTGCCGGGGCCGGCGCGCGACATCGTGCTGTTCAATGCCGGTGCCGCCATCTACGTCGCCGACCGTGCATCCACGCTGGGCGAAGGCATCGAGCAGGCGCGCGAGGTCATTCGCAGCGGCGCGGCGCGGGAGAAGCTGCGGCAGCTGGTGACATTCTCCCAGCGCGCCACCGGAGCGTAAGCGCATGGCCGACATCCTCGAAAAGATCCTTGCCACCAAGCGTGCCGAGATCGCCGCAGGGCTCGCGACGGTGCCGCTGGCCGAGATGCGGGCGCGTGCCGAAGCCGCCGCGCCGCCGCGCGATTTCGTCGGCGCGTTGCGCGCGAAGCTGGCCGCCGGGCAGCCGGCGGTTATCGCAGAGATCAAGAAGGCCAGCCCGTCCAAAGGCGTGATCCGCCCCGACTTCCGGCCCGCCGAGATCGCGGCGAGTTATGAAAAGGGTGGGGCCGCGTGTCTGTCGGTGCTGACCGACGTGCAGTATTTCCAGGGCAGTGCCGTGTATCTGCGTGAAGCACGCGCCGCGTGTGCGCTGCCGGTGCTGCGCAAGGATTTCATCGTCGACCCGTATCAGGTCTACGAGGCGCGCGCGATGGGGGGGGACTGCATCCTGTTGATCGTCGCCGCGCTGGACCTGCCGGCGATGCAGGCGCTCGAAGCGCTGGCGATGGAACTGGGCATGGCCGTGCTGGTGGAATCGCATGATGCCAAGGAACTCGACGCTGCGCTGCAATTGAAAACGCCGCTGCAGGGGATCAACAACCGCAACCTGCGCAGCTTCGAGGTGAGCCTCGACACCACGCTGGGTCTGCTGCCGAGGGTCGGCAGCGACCGCATCGTCATCACCGAATCGGGTATTCTCGCGCCGGCCGATGTCGCGATCATGCGCAGCCACCAGGTCAACGGATTCCTGGTCGGCGAAGCCTTCATGCGCGCCGCCGATCCGGGGGCCGAACTCGCCCGGCTGTTTGCCTGAGCACAGCCGGGCCGCGCCTCAGCGCTTGCTGCCGAACAGGCTGCCGAGCACGCCACGAATGATCGATCGCCCGACCTGGCTGCCGATGGCACGGGCGGCCGATTTTGCCAGGGCCTCGGCGGCGCTTTCGCGGCGGCCGCTTCCCGTCAGGATATCCCCCAACACGCCGCCGAGCCCACCGCTCGCGGGGGGCTCGGCGGCCGTTCTGGCTTGCTGGGCCGCCTGCGCCGACTGCTCCGCGCGCGCCTTCAGGGTTTCGTAGGCGGATTCGCGGTCGACGGGTTTGTCGTAGGTGCCGGCGACCAGCGAGGTCTGCATCAGCTGGCTGCGCTGCGCCGCGGTGATCGGACCGATCTGCCCCTGCGGCGGCACGATGAAGGCGCGTTCGACCACGCCGGGGCGGCCCTTCTCGTCGAGCAGCGACACCAGCGCCTCGCCGACGCCGAGTTCGGTGATGGCCGCCGCCTCATCCAGCGCAGCATTGTCGCGCATGGTCCCGGCGGCGGCCTTGACCGCCTTCTGGTCGCGCGCCGAGAAAGCGCGCAATGCATGCTGGACGCGGTTGCCGAGCTGCGACAGCACCTTGTCCGGCACGTCGGCCGGATTCTGCGTGACGAAGTAGACGCCGACGCCCTTGGAGCGGATCAGCCGCACCACCTGCTCGATCTTGTCCACCAGCGCAGCGGGGGCGTCGGTGAACAGCAGGTGCGCCTCGTCGAAGAAGAACACCAGTTTGGGTTTGTCGA
>JAJZRT010001011.1 GCA_021802595.1 Pseudomonadota bacterium | reverse complement strand
CCTGTTTGCCGACGGCGTGCGCGATGCCTTCGACCCGCGTCTGGAGGGGCGTCGGTGAAGCCCCTGTTGCAGGTCGACAAGCTCGTTACGGCCATCGGCCCCGTACGTGTGGTCGATGGCATCTCGTTCCATGTTGCGGCGGGCGAAACCTATGCCTTGCTGGGGGAATCGGGCTGCGGCAAGTCGATGACGGCGCTATCCCTCATGAGGTTATTGCCGGATGGCGGACGCATCGTGTCGGGTACGGTGCAGCTGGGCAAAACCGATGTGCTGGCGCTGCCCGAGCACGAGATGCGGCGCGTACGTGGCGGGCGGATGGCGATGGTGTTCCAGGAGCCGATGCTGGCGCTGAATCCCGTCATCAAGGTGGGCGGGCAGATCGGCGAGGCGCTGGCCCTGCATCAGGGGCTCGCCGGTCAGGCTGCGCGAGATGCCGCGCGCGCGTTGCTTGATGCGGTGGGGGTGCCGGATGCGGTGCGGCGGCTCGATACCTATCCATTCGAACTTTCGGGCGGCCTGCGCCAGCGGGTGATGATCGCCATGGCGCTCGCGGGCGAGCCCGAACTGCTGATTGCCGACGAACCGACGACGGCGCTCGACGTGACCATCCAGGCCCAGGTGCTCGACGTGCTGCGCCGACTGCGCAGTGAACGCCGGATGGGCATGCTGCTGATCACGCATGATCTCGGCGTGGTGGCCGAGAATGCCGACCGCGTCGGCGTGATGTATGCCGGCGAGCTGGTGGAGGAAGGCGCACGCGACGCGTTCTTCGCGGCCCCGCAGCACCCCTACAGCCGTATGCTGTTCGAGGCCCTGCCGCATACGACTCTGCATGGGCTTCAGACCATGACAGATCGGAGTCCTTTAGGGCGTTCCGGCAGCGGGCGGCTGACCGCGATCGCCGGCCAGGTGCCCAGGCTCGACGGACCGTTGCAGGGCTGCCGCTTTGCGCCGCGCTGTCCGTTCGCCATCGCGCGCTGCCGCACGGAATCGCCAAGCTGGCAGGAGCGGGACAGCCAGCGGGTGCGCTGTCATCTGGCGGGTAGCTTGCCGGCGAGCAGCGTGCATGAACAGGTCGTTCACCCTGTTGCAGAGCATGTTCGGCAGCCGCTGCTGCAGGTGGAGGGCCTGAAGGTGCATTTCCCGATCCGGCGCGGCTTGATCCAGCGTACGGTGGGTCATGTGCGCGCCGTCGACGACGTCAGCCTGGCGATCGAGGCCGGCCGCACGCTGGCGCTGGTGGGGGAGTCGGGCTGCGGCAAGACGACGGTGGGCAAGGCGCTGCTGCGGCTGATCGAGCCGACCGCGGGCAGCATCGTGCTGGATGGCGAAACCATCACCGCAAACAATGCATCCAGCTTGCGGCGCCAGGCTCAGATGGTGTTTCAGGATCCGTTCAGTTCGCTCAATCCGCGCATGCGGGTGGCGGACATCCTGCTCGAAGGCATGGACGCGCTGGGCGTGGGCGCCGCGGGCGCACGCCGCGACGCGGTGGGCCGCCTGCTGCGCCAGGTCGGGCTGCCGGACGATGCAGGCGGCCGCTATCCGCATGCATTCTCCGGCGGCCAGCGGCAGCGCATCGCGATCGCCCGGGCGCTGGCGGTGTCGCCGCGGCTGGTGATCTGCGACGAGCCGACCAGCGCGCTCGACGTCTCGGTGCAGGCGCAGATACTGAATCTGCTGAAAGACCTGCAGGCCGATCTTGGCCTGGCGTATCTTTTCATCACCCACAACCTCGCTGTGGTGGAGTATCTGGCGCACGACGTGGCGGTGATGTATCTCGGCCGCATCGTCGAACAGGGACCGGCCGCCGAGGTGCTGCGCGCGCCGCGTCATCCCTACACGCAGGCGCTGGTGAGCGCGGTGCCGCGCATCGAACCGACACCCGGACAGGGCATCATTCGCCTGGCCGGCGACCAGCCTTCGCCGCTCAGCCCGCCAGTCGGCTGCCATTTTCATCCGCGCTGCACGCATGCCAGTGAGGTATGCCGGCAAGCCTATCCCGCACGGACCGAACTGGGTGGCGGGCACTGGGTACGCTGCCACTGGGTGGCGGGGCAGGTTTAAGCTTTTCCGAAACGGGGCACGAATTGAAAACCGCTAAGCACAGTCGAAATTTCTGGCTCGGCAACGGCATCCTGGCCGTGGCCATGCTGACTCTGCTGTTCATGGGGCCGCTTTCCGATGCGCTGGGCATCTGGGCCGCGGTGTTATGGATGGTGCTGGCCGCGCTGGGGATGGCGCTGGTGATGTCGGACAAGTCGGAGGAACCGCCCGAAGCAGACTGACCAGGGTCTGTTAACGCTAATTTCACACCTGCGTTGCTGCGAGAAAGCGATGGATGCAAGCTGCGGCGCGCCGGCAAGGGCCATCCCTTGCCAGGCGGCGCAACGCCGCAGGCGCGCTTTCCCGCATCAATCCGAAGGGCCGGGTTCGCCTCGGGCGCATGCCTTTGGCGCTAGCCGCTTGCAGTGCCCCCACTGCGGCGCGTCTTGCTTCGCGGCCTGCGCCCGAGACGGGCCCGTCGCAGGCGCGAAATTAGCGTTAACAGGCCCTAGTGTCATGAATTAAAAGTTCATTGAACAAATATGCTTGTCGCATGTCGGAGAGGTAGTACGATCAACCTCCGGAGGATGCGA
>JAJZRT010001010.1 GCA_021802595.1 Pseudomonadota bacterium | reverse complement strand
TCGATCAGTTCAAGGTCGTAAATGACACCTGCGGACACGTTGCCGGCGACGAGCTGCTGCGGCAACTCGCCACGATACTGAGTCAGCGATTGCGGGGTACGGATGTGCTGGCGAGGCTGGGTGGCGATGAATTCGGTGTCTTGCTGGAAAGCTGTCCCGCAGAACAGGCGCCACGCATTGCCAGCAACCTTCTCGATGCGGTACGCGACTTCCGATTCATATGGCTGGACAAGGTGTTTGAAGTCGGCCTGAGCATAGGACTGGTGGTAATTGATTCGGAAAGCCGCGATGTGGTGGGCATTTTGAGCGCCGCCGACGAGGCCTGCTACACCGCAAAGGACAACGGACGCAACCGCGTGCACGTTTACCGCCCGGACGATCGCGAGCTGGTACAGCGACGCGGAGAGATGCGATGGATTGCACGCATCGGCAGCGCACTGGAGGATAAACGATTCCGCCTGTTCTACCAGACCATTTCGCCTCTCACCGGCTCTTCTGCTGAAGTGTACTACGAGATACTGCTGCGCATGCTGGATGAGGAAGGAAACATCGTCCCCCCCATGGCGTTCATACCTGCGGCGGAACGCTACCGCATGATGCCGTCCATAGACCGCTGGGTGATACGCAATTTGTTCAATACCCATGGCCCGTCCCTGAGAAACCACGTGGACCAGAACGGCGTGACGGTCCGGCCGCTATGCGCGATCAACCTCTCTGGTACCAGCATCAGCGATGACGCCTTCCGCGACTTCGTACAGGACCAGATTGCCATCCATCGTATTCCTCCCGCGGCGATCTGCTTTGAAGTGACGGAAACGGCAGCGATCACCAACCTGAACAAGGCATCACGGTTCATGCATGAACTGAAGGAGATCGGCTGCCGCTTTGCCCTGGATGACTTCGGCACCGGAATGTCGTCCTTTGCCTATCTAAAACACCTGCCGGTCGACTTTCTGAAGATCGACGGCTCGTTCGTCTCCGACATGGCCCATGATCCGGTGGACTTCGCGCTTGTTGAGGCGATAAACCGCATCGGTCACGTGCTTGGAATTCACACCGTTGCCGAATCCGCGGAAAGCGAGGCGATACTGTCGAAACTGCGAGACCTGGGGGTCGATTATGTGCAGGGAAATGCGATTCATGTCCCGGAATTGCTGCTTAAATTCCCTGAACAGTACGGACCGGCCGTACGCACGATCCCAACATCCAATTGACCCGTGGTCATCGGCACTGTTCCTGCGCCGCCGCTCGACGCCTTCTGATCAGCCGGAATTTCGCCCGACCACCACCGCTTCGTTGCCGTTGGCAAACAGGTACACGCTCGGAACCATGCCGACCTGCCGGAAAGCGTCTGCAATTTCGTCTGGATTCAGAAAATGATTGCCTTGAACATGTTCCGTAAGATTCTGAAATGCCATCATCCTTCGGCCTGGCTGCGCGAGGTCGGCTCGCTGCCGTGGCCAGCATGGCTCCCAGATCACCACCATTCCTGCAGGTTTAAGCGAATCCCGCAACGTGGCGAAAACTTGTTCTCTCTGATCCCACACATGGTGTAGCGCACGCGTCATGGCGATGAGATCCACCTGCTCAGGCACGGTATAGTTATAGATATCGCCGACCTGGAAGTGCAGACGTGCGCCGAATCCTGCAGCGGCGGCACGTTCCTGCGCCTGGCGTACATTTTCTGCGAATCCGTCAAGGCCGATACCGCGAATATGCGGGAAATGCGCGGCAAGCCTGCGCAGATACCAGCCATTTCCGCAACCCAAATCTACTGCCACTCCATGACGCGCTTCGAGTTCAGCAAATGCGGAAATCTGCGGCAGAATCTGTTGCTCGAACAAGGTGCCGAAATTGTTTTCTAGCATCGCGCCGAACCAGGGAAGAATACTCTCGCGCTCGGCGAGCACCTTCTCACCGGGGCGCTCGCCGGTTTTCATGTACGTCGCGGCGCGCTCTGCCATATGCGCCGAAAGCACCGACTGCACCGCGAACGACATGAGCGTCCCAGGGACCTCCGGCCGGAATGCATGCCCCGATTCTGTCAGCTGAAACTGCCCTTCCGACTCAGACAGATAGCCAAACGCATAGGCTGCATCGCACCAGCGCGCGACATAACCAGCGTCGGCACCGGCAGCAGCAGCAAGCTGGTCGGCTGTCGCCTGCCGCAAGCGATAAAGTTGCGACAATAGCCCGTTGGCTATGCCTATAAACGCGATTTCGAGCGCAACCGCGCCTTGGGCCTGGGTCATGACGCGTTCACGCTGTTCCTGGCTGACACTCATAGATCAACTCCTGTGCCGAAGCCGGCTCCTGGCAGATCACGGATTCCCGGCTGCAGGATCATTCTACCACGCGGAAGACTGCCGCGGCTCAAGCGCCTGATCCATGGCCGCCCGCCACAGCCGATGGCGCTCATCGAGCGGGGCGTTGGCAGTGGGCTGGAAACTCGCGCCACACTCGGGGTCGGCCCATTCCCGGGACGGATCCCCGAGCAAATACGCGATGCCGCGAGCGGTGGCTTCCTGTTCAGCCGGCCGGTACAGCGGCAGACGACAGATGTCAGCCAAACGCTGGCACAGCCCGTCGAGCCGCGCCAAGCCGCCACTTGCTACGACACGTTCAAGCGGTGGCGCGGAG
>JAJZRT010001009.1 GCA_021802595.1 Pseudomonadota bacterium | reverse complement strand
TGTCAGTCTGGTGGCGCAACTGATCGGCACGCTGGGCGGCATCACTGTCGCGGCACTTGGCAGTCTGGTGGTGTATGGCATCCTGAAGCAGGTCGTGGGCCTGCGACTGGACCCTGAATCCGAATTCAACGGCGCCGACCTCAGCATCCATAAAGTGTCGGCTACGGCCGAACGCGAGACCAACTGGTAGTCGACCTGGTTTTCCTGCTACCGCTTCTGTTTCTGCTTTAGATATCGGCTGCGCTCGACGCGCAGTTGTTCGAGCTGACGATCGACTTCGACCACGTCCGGATGCTGCTTGGTGTATTTGGTCAAGAGCACGGTGCGCTTGATACGCAGTTCAACCAGCTTTTTGTCGAGACCTGCGAGGTAGGCGTCCGCTTTGACAGGGGGCGGCGTGCCGACGTTTTCATCGGGCGGAGATGAGACTTTGGTGTCGGTTGCAGAGCCTCCTGCAGGCGCAGGTGAAGCTTGGTTATCTGTGGCAGCATCCCCCGCAGGAGGTGAAGCGGCATGTTGCACGGGGACGGGCGTCGCTTGCGGAGGGCGCGCCAGGAAGTGCTCGATAACGATGATTCCCAGCCCGATCAGCAGAAGTACGCCGATAGGCGTGCCAAATGCAAGGACCCGCAGCGGGCGCGATACACGGCCGGTAGGCGGCGGGGCTGGTTTGGGTGCAGCAGGCAGGGTCAATGAATGGAAGGCGCCGACGAGGGTGCGGGCATCCGGTCGGGCTTCCGGTTTCTTGCTCAGCATGTGTGCCAGCAAACTGGCCACGCCGGCCGGGAGTTGGGGGCGCAGGGTCGACGCAGCAACCGGTACTTCGTTGATGACGCGATAGACGATCGCGGGCAGGCTGTCCCCATCGAAGGCATAGTGGCCTGTCAGCATTTCGTACAGGACTGCGCCCAGCGAAAAAATATCGGAACGCCCATCGACTTCACGGCCCATCGCCTGTTCCGGCGACATATAGCGTGGCGAGCCGAGCATTTGTCCGGCCTGGGTGTGATCGCTGTTGACGAGATGGGCGATGCCGAAATCGGTCAGCTTGATACGTCCGCTCGGGCCGGTCACGACGACGTTGGCGGGTTTGATGTCGCGATGGATGACGCCATGCTCGTGTGCGAACGCCAGCGCTTCGGCCATCTGCAGGGCGGTGTCGAGCGCCAGATCCAGCGGCATCGGCCCCATGTTCATGAGATCGCGCAGCGTCCTGCCGTGCAGATATTCCATGGCGATATAGGCGAGCCCGTCGGCTTCGCCTACGTCGTAGATGGTCACGATATTGGGATGCGACAGACGGCCGGCGCTCTGCGCTTCGCGCAGGAAACGCGCTTCCGCGTCGGCGCCTTCCTGCCGCAGCTGTGCGATGGGTACGGTCTTGATGGCCACCGTCCGCTCGATCAGCGGATCGCGTGCTCGGTAGACGGTGCCCATCGCGCCCTGGCCGATTTCGTCGAGGATTTCGTAACGGCCGATTTTCATTACAGCAGGAACGTCAGGTCTGGCATTCCACAATCTGACCGCGCACGGCGCGGCTGTCCCCACCCATCAGATACAGATACCAGGGCATCAGGTCGTCGACGCTGGGCAGGGTTTCGGGTGCCAGTCCGGGATGGGTGCGCCCGCGCAAGGTGGTCGCCACCTGGCCGGGGATCAGGGTGTTGATGCGCAGGTTTTCGTCCGAGCTGAGTTCGTCGGCCCAGATGCGGGTGAGTGTCTCCAGGCCCGATTTCGCGACGGCATAGCCGCCCCAATAGGCACGGGGCTGATGGCCATGGGTTTCGCCGGTGAAAATCACTGATGCATCCGGTGCCTGCTGGAGCAGCGGCAGGCACGCACGGGTGAGCGCGAAAGGGGCAATCAGATTGACCCGCATCAGGGTCTGCCACTGCTCCAGCGTTTGCAGGTACAGCGGGGTGAGGTTGTAGAACTGGTGGGCGCTGTGCAGCAGGCCATCGAGCCGTTGCAGATGGTGTGTGATCGTGCCGGCCAGGGTTTCCAGGCTGCGGTCGTCGGCAACCGCAAGGTCATACGGAAACATGGCGGGTTCGGGGCCGCCGGCAGCGACAATTTCGTCGTATACCGCTTCGAGTTTGGCTTCGTCGCGAGCGAGCAGGGCGACGGTGGCGCCGTGGCGCGCAAACGCGAGGCTGGCGGCGCGGCCGAGTCCGGAACTGGCGCCGGTGACGAGGATGACACGGCCTGCGAGCAGGTCAGGGCGAGGGAGATAGTCTTTCATAGCTGTTCAAGTAAGGCGCCGGCCGATTGTACTCCGCTCCGCGTTGCGCTTTCGAGCGTGGCGGGATAAGGCCCGGCAGTGTAATCACCCGCCAGGAAAATGCGCGGGTGCGGAGTATGGACAGGAGGGCGTGCCATGTCGGGCACGCAACTATAGGTGGCCTGCTTTTCGACGATACGTTTGCGCCAGTGAGCAGGGCCGGGATCAACGATTCGTCGCAGCTGTGCTTCGGTCTGCTCCGGCCAGTCCGCGGACAGATCCGTTGCGGCGCTGGCCACAAACGCCAGCAAGCCCGCCTGGCCATGGCTCTGGCCGCGGTCGAACACGAACTGCGCCGGGCCATCCGCGAGGGCGAACAGCGGCCTGGGCAGCCGGAAATCCGGACCGTATTGCGCGTAA
>JAJZRT010001008.1 GCA_021802595.1 Pseudomonadota bacterium | reverse complement strand
CCAGGGCGGCAAGCGCAAGGGCGCCGTGTGCGCCTATCTCGAAACCTGGCACCTCGACATCGAGGAGTTCCTCGACCTGCGCAAGAACACCGGCGACGACCGCCGCCGCACCCACGACATGAACACCGCGAACTGGATTCCCGACCTGTTCATGCAGCGCGTGATGGAAGGCGGCGACTGGACGCTGTTTTCCCCCAACGACGTGCCCGACCTGCACGATCTCTACGGCCGCAAGTTCGCCGAAGCCTACACCGAATACGAGCGCCGTGCGGACCGCGGCGAGATCAAGCTGTTCAAGCGCATTCCCGCCCTGCAGATGTGGCGCAAGATGCTGTCGATGCTGTTCGAGACCGGCCATCCCTGGATCACCTTCAAGGATCCCTGCAACATCCGCAGCCCGCAGCAGCACGTCGGCGTCGTCCACTCGTCCAACCTGTGCACCGAGATCACGTTGAACACCAACGACCATGAAGTCGCGGTGTGCAACCTCGGCTCGGTCAACCTCGTCAATCATCTGAAGGACGGCAGGCTCGACCTCGACAAGCTGAAGGCCACCATCCACACCGCGATGCGCATGCTCGACAACGTCGTCGACGTCAACTACTACGCCGTCGGCAAGGCGAGGAATTCCAACCTCAAGCACCGCCCGGTGGGCCTCGGCATCATGGGCTTCCAGGACGCGCTGCAGGAGCTGCGCGTGCCCTACGCGAGCGATGCGGCCGTCGAATTCGCCGACCGCTCGATGGAAGCCGTGGCCTACTATGCCTACTGGGCGTCGACGGAATTGGCCGAAGAGCGTGGCCGCTATTCCAGCTACGAAGGCAGCCTGTGGAGTAAAGGCATCCTGCCGCAGGATTCGCTCAAACTCCTGGCCGAAGAGCGTGGCGGCTATCTTGAAGTGGACAACTCCAGCACGCTCGACTGGGACACGCTGCGTGCCCGCATCGGCCAGTACGGCATGCGCAACTCCAACTGCCTGGCGATCGCGCCGACCGCGACCATCGCCAACATCGTCGGCGTGTCGGCCAGCATCGAGCCGACCTACCAGAACCTCTACGTGAAATCGAACCTGTCGGGCGAATTCACCGTCGCCAACAAGTACCTCGTCGCCGACCTGAAGAAGCTCGGCATGTGGGACGAGGTCATGGTCGCCGACATCAAGTACTTCGACGGCAGCCTGGCCCGCATCGACCGCATCCCGGCCGACCTGCGCGCGCTGTATGCCACCGCGTTCGAGATGGAGCCGCAGTGGCTGGTCGAGTGCGCCTCGCGCCGCCAGAAATGGATCGACCAGGCGCAGAGCCTCAACATCTACATGGCCGGTGCCAGCGGCAAGAAGCTCGACGACATTTATAAATTGGCATGGGTGCGCGGCCTCAAGACCACGTACTACCTGCGCACGCTGGGCGCGACTTCCGCGGAGAAATCCACCGGCAAGGGCGGCGAGCTGAATGCGGTATCGGCGCACGTCGGCGGCGGCATGGGCGCCGCGCCGGCGATGTCGGGCGCGATGGCGGCGGCGGTGGCGAATCTCCCCGAGCCCGAGGTCGAAGGCAAGGTTTGCACGATGCGGCCGGGGGATCCCGGGTTCGAGGAGTGCGAGGCCTGCCAGTAAAGGGGTAGTGGAGGGGGAGCGGCACCAAGAAGAGGCCAACCTGGTCAATGGATGCGGTCGTGAGGTGCGACGGTTCGTTGGCCGGGGGTAGCCCCTGAAGGGACTCCGATCCATTACGCGCTAAAGCACGTGTGGATCGTATGCCCGGCGGCTGGTCACTTTTCTTGTCTCGCCAAACTGGCTTGATGGGACGTCATGCCAAGGCACGACGTCCGGTAACCAAAGAAAGGCGACCCCGCTGCGCCACCCCTTCGGGGCAGGCCTCGACTGGACCGGGCCATCGGGGGCTGCGCAACTCGCCCTTCGGGCTCAGACAGTGCTCGCCGAATTCCCCCGCCGGCCCGGCTCAGTCGAGGTGGCGCAGAGGGGGAAAAGCGCGCGCAGAGCAGGTGCCCCCACCGTTCGCCCTGGGCCCCGGGTGATATGGATAGCGAACAGCTGACCGTTCGCCCTGGGCCTCGGGTGATATGGATAGTGAACAGCTGACCGTTCGCCCTGAGCTTGTCGAAGGGAGCTCGTCGAAGGGAGCTTGTCGAAGACAGGGATGAACCGCAGCACCCGACAACACGTCGCAACAGTCAAGTTATTCGGTGGCACATCCACCGTGGTTTGAAAGACCAAAGGAGAAACAGAACGATGCTGAACTTTGAAGAAGACTTCACCCCCGCCGCCCGGACCGTCGACGTCCCGTCCTTCCTGCGCAAGGAATCCGGGCCCGCGCCGGTCGGCGCCGCCGTGGTCGATGCGCCGGCCGCGGCGACCCGCGTGCGCGCCGCCGACAAGCGCGTGATCAACGGCGCCACCGACGTGAACCAGCTCGTCCCCTTCAAGTACAAATGGGCCTGGGAGAAATACCTCGCCGGCTGCGCCAACCACTGGATGCCGCAGGAAGTGAACATGAGCCGTGACATCGCGCAGTGGAAAGACCCCACGGCGCTGACCGAAGACGAGCGCCGCATCGTCAAGCGCAACCTCGGCTTCTTCGTCACTGCCGACTCGCTGGCCGCCAACAACATCGTGCTCGGC
>JAJZRT010001007.1 GCA_021802595.1 Pseudomonadota bacterium | reverse complement strand
ATCTGGCCACCCTCGGGCATATGCTCGATGCCTTGACCTGGATCGATCTGGCCCTGGCAGCGGGGAAGCTGAGCGCTCAGTTCAACGCCCATGCGCCGCAGCTTGTGGATACGCCGCGGCTGCAGCTCGATCGCGCCTATCATCCGGCGCTGCTGCTGCAGTTTACCGGTGGCCAGGGGCCGCGCCCGGTGCCGCTGAGTCTGACGCTCGATGCGCGCCAGCCCATGCTGATCGTCACAGGTCCGAATACCGGCGGCAAGACCGTGGTGCTCAAGACCGTCGGCCTGCTGGTGACCATGGCGCACTGCGGTTTGCACATCCCGGCGGAGGGTGACTGCATCATCGGGAATTTCAGCCGGGTAATCGTCGACATCGGCGACCCGCAGAGCCTCTATCATCACCTTTCAACTTTTGCCGGGCACGTGGAGGCCCTCAAGCGCATCCTGCGCGATGCTGGAAGCGGTACACTGGTGCTGCTCGATGAGCTTGGAACCGGCACCGACCCGGAGGAGGGTGCGGCGCTTGCGATGGCGGTGCTCGATGAGCTCGCCGCAAGGCACGTCCAGGGCATCGTGACGACCCATCTCGCGCCGCTCAAGGCGTTCGCCGCGCACCACGGCGGACTGACCAATGCATCCATGGCGTTTGACGAGGAGCGGTTGAAGCCCACTTATCAATTACAGATCGGCACGAGCGGACGATCCCTGGGACTTGTCATTGCCCGCAATAGCGGGCTGCCGGAGGAAGTCGTTGAACGTGCACGCGCCTACCTGCACGGCATGGCAGCGTCGCGGGATCGGACACCGGATGGCCGCTGACCGCCGCGGCCTGGGTGTTCAGCGTGTGGCCGACACGCGGCCCGCCTTGCGGGCGTCGATGGCCTCGAGTATGCCGCGCATCAGATCGAGCGGCGTGGGCGGGCAGCCGGTAATGACCGCGTCCACCGGAACCACATTCGACACCGCGCCGGCGCTGGCATAGCTCACTCCGAATTCCCCGCCGCTGGCGCCGCAGTTGCCGACGGCGATCACGAGCTTGGGATCGGGGGTGGCGGCGTGCACGCGGCGCAGGGCTTCCTCCATGTGGCGCGATACCGGCCCGGTCACAAGCAGCATATCGGCGTGGCGCGGGCTGGCGACGAAATGCACGCCGAAGCGCTCGATGCCGTAGTACGGATTGTTGAGCGCCTGGATCTCGAGTTCGCAGCCGTTACACGAACCGGCGTCTACCTGGCGGATCGCGAGACTCCCGCGGAAGCGCCCGCCCAGCGCCGCCTTCAGCTGTTCTGCGACCTGGCTCAGAGCCGGTTCGTCCCACGGCGACAGGCTTTCGGTAATGATGCCGATGCGCTGCACTTTTCCGAGAATTCTCAGCATGGATATGAAGCCTCGAGGTCCGCGCAAGCGGCCGGTGCGGCCGCCGCCATGGCCGGCCGGTACACATCGCCGGCGCTTGCGCTACAAGTCATTGCCCGAATACGAGCCGTTCACCGATTTGTTGCATACCGGAAAATCCGGGACGATGTTCTCGTCGATGAGCAGTTCAAGCAGTGGCCAGTTGATCGTGCTCGGATCCCGCGGGTAATAGCGTGCGATTTGCCCGTCATCGCCGAAGCGCACGAAGGCGAGAGTCTCGCCGCGCCATCCTTCGACCACGCCCAGTCCCGTGGCATCGGCTGCAGGAGGTGCCCAGGGCGCGTGCGTCGGTCCCGGCACGAGTTTGTCGAGCAGATTTTCTATCAGCGCAAACGAATTGCCGATTTCCTCAGCTCTTACCCGAACGCGCGCTGCGACGTCGCCGCTGCGGTGGACCGGGACGGGTATCGTCAAGGCGTCGTACGGGGCATAGGGTGAATCGCGGCGCACATCGGAGTCGATGCCGCTTGCCCGTCCGACGTAGCCGAGCGCGCCGAATTCGGCGGCCAGCTCGGGTTTGAGCTTGCCGGTCCCGATGAGGCGGTCTTCGACCGTCGGACTGGTATTGAGGATGTCCATCAACCGGGCAAGCTGCGGTCGAAAGGTGCGGATCTGCTCGTGCTGGGCGACGACCGCTTCGGTCGTGAGGTCGGTAGCGACCCCGCCGGGCACGATGCAGTCCATGAGCAGCCGGTGACCGAAGGCCGCAAGGTTGACGCGTTGCCAGAGCTCGCGCAGACGGCTGAACTGGTAGAAGGCAAAGCTGAAGCTCACGTCGCTGCAGATGGCGCCGATGTCGCCGAGGTGGTTGGCGATGCGTTCACGCTCGGCCATGATGGCCCGCAGTGCAAGTGCGCGCGCGGGAACTTCGAGTGCTGCTGCCTTTTCCATCGCCATGCACGCGGCCCAGCCGTGCGCCACGGTGGAATCGCCCGAAACGCGTGCCGCAAGCCGCGCCAGTCCCGTGGCGTCACGCCCCTCGGCGAGCTTTTCCGTACCCTTGTGGACATAGCCGAGCCGCTGCTCGAGGTGGAGCACGGTCTCGCCGACCGCCTGGAGCCGGAAATGTCCCGGTTCGATGATCGATGCATGTACCGGCCCGACCGGGATCTCGCAGACTCCGCTGCCCTGGGCGAACAGGAATTTGTAATGGTTGTCTGCCGGGGTCTGCGGCTGAGGATGGCCCGCGAGCGGGAAATCCTTACGCAACGGGTATTCGCTGTCCTT
>JAJZRT010001006.1 GCA_021802595.1 Pseudomonadota bacterium | reverse complement strand
AGCCCGCCATCGGGATAATGCCCACGTACTTGTAGTGGAACGGATCGTAGGCGGCGACGGTACGGAAAATCGCCGTGTATTGATTGCCCAGGTCCAGTGAGCCCCAGGAACCGCCGAGCCCGAGTGAAGCGGTACGATTCCAGAAATTGCCGACGTTGTTAGTATCAGTAGCACCGGTGCCGGAGTTGAAACCGGTTTCCAGGTCGAAGTGCGCATTCAGGCCGTTGCCCAGGTCTTCCTTGCCGGTGAAACCGAGACGGTTGGAATTGAAGGTGCCATTCGAGGCCATGGTCGTGAGGCTCTGACCGGCGCCATTGGAATTGGACAGATTGCGGAGGCCCGCGTCGAACGAACCATAAAGAGTGACGTTGTCGGCGGCGAAGGCGCCGCTGGAAACCAAGCCGGCGACGGCCAGAACGATCAGTTTCTTTTGCATTTATGTTTCTCCTAGTAGATGAAGAGTGCGGATTACGGCGACACCGGCCGAGGTGTCGTAATCTAATCATGTATCAGCCGCGCTATTCGCTTCGTTTGAAGCTGTCGGGAGTTTGCCTTCCGACTGTCGGTCCGATCAAGGAGAATCGGACTTTACCTGCGGAGACTGATACCGTCTGTTGTTTTTTAGCAACAGGCGGACGAAAACAGGCGGGAGAGCTCCGCGCCGGGCGAGGGGGCGCGCATGAATGCCTCGCCGACCAGGAAGGCATGGACGCCGGCGCTCCGCATCAGGGCCACGTCCGCGGGTGCAAGGATGCCGGATTCCGCGACCACGGTACGCTCGATAGGAATGCGCGGGAGTTGCTCCAGGGTGGTGGCAAGGCTCAGCTCGAAGGTCTTCAGATTGCGGTTGTTGATGCCGACGAGCGGCGTGGCAAGCTGCAGGGCCAGATCCAGTTCGGCGGCGTCGTGGGCTTCTACCAGCACGGCCATGCCGTGCTGTCGGGCGATCTCCTCCATCTCCCGCATCTGCGGGAGCGTCAGGATGGCTGCGATCAGCAGGATCGCGTCTGCGCCCATGGCGCGGGCTTCCACGACCTGGTAGGCATCCACCAGGAAGTCCTTTCTCAGCACCGGCAGACGGCAGGCGGCGCGGGCGAGTTTCAGATACTCCGGCGATCCCTGGAAAAAGGGGGCGTCGGTCAGCACCGAGAGGCAGGCGGCGCCGTGCGCCTCGTAGTCGGCGGCGATGGCGGCGGGCTCGAAGTCTGAGCGCAGCACGCCCTTCGACGGGCTGGCGCGCTTGATCTCGGCGATCACCGCGGGCCGCCCCGCGGCGATCTTGCTCCTGATCGCGCCGAGAAAGTCGCGCGCGGGCGGCTGGGACTCGGCCTCGGCCAGAAGCTCGGCCAGCGGCCTGGCCGCTTTGGCGGCGGCCACTTCTTCGCGCTTGACCGCGACGATTTTCTTCAGGATATCGGACACGTCAAAGCTCTCTGAATTCGTTCAAGGACAGTCCAGCCTGTTTCAGAATGGTACGGAATGGAACGGAGCGTTCCTTCGTTATTGCGAGCGTAGCGAAGCAATCCAGATCTCGATTGCTGCTTGACGTTCCGGTTGCCGCGCTCAAATCGAATGCGTCTTGAGCCAATCCTGCAGTGCCCTATCGACACGGGTTTGCCAGCCATCGCCGCTCGCCCTGAACTGCTCGACCACTTCGCGCGACAGGCGGATGGTGATGCGCTCCTTGGTGACCGCTGCACGCGGCCGACCTAACCGTCGCAATTTCGTGAATTCCTCGCCCGACAATTCATGCCTGGGCAGTGCCTTTCTGATCATGCCGGGCGGGAACGATCGTAAAGGGTTTCTGGCGCGATATCGATATCTCCCGGCCAAACGACCGTCCCGTAATCGACAGATGCCCGGGCAAACAAAAGCGTGTCTTTTAGCGGCACGAATGGTTTCTTGTCCAGGTACGGTGACATGTCGAACATGCGTTTTTCACCATTCTCGAACTCAAGATGCAACACATAGTCCGGTTTGGCTTCGACTTTCACAACATCCAGCAGGGCTTCCACGTGAGCCTCCTTATTGCAAGGGTGCAATGGGGTACGGGCGTTCACCTGCAACTGCGAGCTCCCAGTCGGCGAGCAACTCGTCCTTGTGGATTTCAATCCACGCGTGCACCATTTTCAACTGTTTCGGCGGCAGGTCGCCAGCCAGCAGGCGACCGTCTTCGATCGCGATGGACGCTTTACTGCCCGAGTACCGAATATGAATGTGCGGCAGATTATGGCGGTCGTTATCCTCGAAGAAGATGGACACCAAGATGCCGTAAAACATGCTGATCGTTGGCATGGTTCCTCCGATTCCGGCTATTCAGTCACCATGATGTTGATGCGCAGGTCGGGCTTCAGCCCGACCTGCGCACTTGGCTGCATGGCGGTGAGCTTCTTCCATCATCTTTGGCGTGACTGAATGCTAGTTTACACCGCATCTTGGCCGCGCATCATTGCGAGTTGCCTGTTTCTGCGCGGCAAAAACTGCACCTGGACCATGAACCCTCATTCCATTATCGCGAGCGCAGCGTGGCGATCTGAGATTATCACGGCCTTTGGCCTCGCAATAATGGACCCGATGCGGGACGGGGTTGGTGAAGGGTTCACGGAAAGCCGAGGGTGAAGCAATCTATGGGTTCGTGATGAGATCG
>JAJZRT010001005.1 GCA_021802595.1 Pseudomonadota bacterium | reverse complement strand
GGCCGGCCATCGCCAGGAGGCGCTCGGCGAGATGCGGATTGATGAGCGCCCCCCCGATGATGGCCCCCAGCACGATGGCGGCGACCGTGGTGCCCTCCATCCAGCTGTTGGCCACGACGAGTTTTTCCGGCGGCAGCAGTTCGGTGAGGATGCCGTATTTGGCAGGCGAATACATGGCGGCGCCGATGCCGACAATGGCGTAGGCCAGCAGCGGGTGCAGGCCGGCCAGCATGGTCAGGCAGCCAGCGAATTTGAGCGTATTGGCGATGAGCATGACGCGGCCCTTGGGTAGCGCGTCGGCGAAAGGTCCCACCAATGGGGCCAGGACGATATAGGCGATGACGAACACCGTCTGCAGGAGCGGCGAATACCATTCGGGCGCCGCAAAGAAAACCAGCAGGCCGATCGCAGCGAACAGCAGCGCATTGTCGGCCAAAGCGGACAGGAACTGCGCCAGCAGGATGATGTAAAACGGGCGATTCAAGGAGACGGCCTGGATTACGCTCGGCGCAACGCCACGTTTGCCCGCAGGCGGGAGGAACAGGAAAGGCCAGACATTACAACAGCTTGATGATGGGATGGTTTCAACACGGGCGGGTTTGTGGTTGAATAAAAATCTTTTCTGACCCAGGGACGGGATTTAATGGCCGACCGCAGACTGCAAGTATTCTACACCGTCGCCAAGCAGCTCAGCTTCACCAAAGCCGCCGATATTCTGTACATGACGCAGCCCGCGGTGACTTTCCAGGTCAAGCAGCTGGAAGAGCATTTCAACACCCGCCTGTTCGAGCGCAGCCACGGCAAGATTTCACTGACGCCTGCGGGCGATCTGGTGCTGGGTTACGCCGAGCGCATCCTGGCCTTGACCGGCGAGATGGAAGCGCGCGTGGGCGAACTGACCGGCCAGGTGACGGGTCCCCTGATGATCGGAGCCTCCACGACCATTGCCGAGTATCAGCTGCCGCGCATCCTGGGTGAATTCAAGGAGCGCTTCCCGCAGGTGCAGGCGCGTCTCACGGTCGCCAACTCGGAGACGGTGGCGGCGAAGGTGGCCGATCATTCGCTTGACGTCGGCCTGATCGAGGCGCCTTCGCACAATCCCAACCTGACCACGCTGGCGTGTTGCGAAGACGAACTGGTGATGATCTGTTCGCCCCATCATGCGCTGGCCTCGCGTTCGAACGTGAATGCGCACGATATTGCTGAGCAGCCCTACGTGTCCCGCGAGCATGGTTCAGGCACGCGCGAGGTGGTGGACGATTTCTTCAAGGACAACGGCGTCAACCCGGACGATCTGCATATCGAAATGGAGTTGGGCAGCCGCGAGGCGATCAAGGGGGCGGTCGAGGCCAATCTCGGGGTGGCCATCATGTCGGCGTCCACGGTCACCAAGGAAATCCAGCTCGGCACGCTGGTTGCGGTGCCGTTGACGCCCAGACTGACGCGCGAACTTTCCATGGTGTATGCGCCGGAAAAATTCCGCAGCAAGCTGCTCGACGCCTTCATCAGCTTCGTCGAAAACAAGTTTCAGCAGTGCAATATCGATGTCATTCCGCTGAAACGTCCGGTCAAGGGCCGCGGTCGCTGATGCGGGACAGCAAGCGTCTCGTGTCGATCTTCCGGTCGTTGTCGGAATCGCGGCAGCAGGCCTTGCTGGACTACGCGGAGTTTCTGGCTGGCAAGGAAGACGCCGATGCGGCTGCTGCGCCGCCTGCCGAACCGCTGCCGATCCCGCGGCCCGAGCAGGAAAACGTGGTCAAGGCGATTCAGCGCCTGATGCAGACCTATCCCATGCTGGAGCGCAACCAGATTTTCCATGAAGCCTCTGCGCAGATGACGCGTCACCTGGTGCACGGCGTGGCGGCGGTCGAGGCGATCGACGAGCTGGAACAGATTTTCGCGCGCCAGTATCAGCAACACCTCGAAGCACTGAAGAAAGACCTGCAGTCGTCCTGATATCGCAGAGGACTCAGTCGGGCAACGCGCCTCCGCAGTGCCAGCAGCTCAGAAAATTCCCGGGATTGACCTCGCCGCAATGCGGACAGGGTTTTTCATCACGCGGCCGTGCGTCGCGTAATCCGGCCAGCGCCTCGCGCGCACGCGCTTCCTGCGCATCATCGTCGACCCACACTTCGGGCTGCGCCTGCATGAACGGCACTTCGCCCAATGCGCCGGCAGCGTTGGCGTTGAGGATGTGGGTGACGATGCCAAGACTGGACAGCGCATCGGCGGCGAGCTGGGCATCGAGCAGGGTGGGGGCGATGTGGACCCGTTTCATCGACGGGCGAAGGATGTCACGCCTTGCGGCGAACGCGCACGATGAGGTCGATGCCTTCGGTCACCATGCCGGGCGGCAGCGGCGGCAGGCCGGATATCTGCACGTGCTCGGCGTCGATGTCGGACAGCTTGCCGCTGTCGACCTCGTAGAGGTGATGGTGCGGGCTGGTGTTGGGGTCGAAGAACACCTTGCTGGGATCGACGATGACTTCGCGCACCAGGCCTTTTTCCAGGAACAGCTTGAGCGTGTTGTAGACCGTGGCCTTGGAGGTCTCGGAGTGGCGGGTGTTGACGATCGCCATCACCTGGTCGGCCGACAGGTGTTCCTGGCGTGAAAACAGCGCGTGCGCAATCTCGATCCGCTGGTGGGT
>JAJZRT010001004.1 GCA_021802595.1 Pseudomonadota bacterium | reverse complement strand
CGCGGCGTCGCCGCGGTCTGCTGGATGATCTGCGTCAGCGTCTGCACGGTCGCGGGATAGGCCGCAGCGGTCGAGGGGCTGAGGGATCCCGCAGCGGAAGTGACCGACGTGGCCGCCGCCTGCGCCTGCGTGCGCTCGGCCGCCGCCTGCCCGGCCAATGTCTGCACGGTCGCGCTGCTCGCCGGCCGGGTCTGCTGGAACTGCGTAAACCCGGACAGAAGCGCCTGCGCTTGGCGCCCGAAGCTTCCGGGGAGCGTGGCGACCATGTTGACCAGGCTTGCCGCATCGTTCGCGGCAGACAGGGCCGCTGACGTCCACGTGCCGGCGGTTTGGAGCGCCGCCTGCGCGACGGAAGCCCCTGCCTGGAGCGCTTGCACAGCGGAGGCTACGAAGTCGGCAGCGGCCGCAAGGCCGGCCTTCTGCGCCGCCAGCGCAACCAGGTTGCGGGTGTTGGTCTGCGCCGTCGGGAAAACCCGCTCTCCGGACTCGATGAACGAGAACTGGACCTCGAACACCCTGCCCTTGTCGCGATGCTCGCCGAACTCCACGTCGAGCACGCTGACGTGCAATCGTCCCAGCGTCGGGTGCACCAGCTCTCCGTCGCCGGGCGTCTCGCACGCCGCGATCAGCCGCTCACGCTGCGCAATCGCGTCGTCGCCGATCAGAAAGCCCTGGACCTGCAGGCGCCGCGGGTTGCGTCCCAGGTCTTCGACCCAGACCGTGTCACGAAGCGGGTATTCGTGGACCGCGTTGCGGCGCCCTACCCGCGTGCCGCCGGACACCACGACGAAGGGCACCCCGCGATAGGACGCCGGGCGCAGCTGCTCCCAGAACGAGCCGGTCGCCAGACGGCCGAGCGCCGACTGCGCTCCTCCGACCGCATTGCTCAGCCCCTGGACGATGCCGGAGGCGTTTTGCGCGAGGGACTGGACGCCCTGCGCGACGGTGACGGGCGTGACCATCAGGTGACCCCGATCCAGTTGTAACCGATCCGCGCGGGAACCTCTCGGCCCTGATCGTCACGCGCTTCGACGCGCGTGCCCGCCGGCGCGCCGGTCATGCGCACGTGAACGTCCAGGCGCTGCGGTCCTTGGGCCACCATCGGACCTGCGGCCCGACGATCAATGAATGAGGCGAGTTGCCCACGCAAGCTTGCTTGCGCGGCTGCATGCGCCGGCATTTCATAGAAGCGCGAGTAAATGGCACCCTCGTCTGCTGCGCTCGTGGCTTGATTTGCTTGCCGCTGAGCGTTCTTGCCCCATGGTGTGTTCCCGAGTTCCCAGCGCGCAAAGGCAAGTTGCTGTGAGAACGTGGACTTGTGAATATCGAAGCCGAACAGCTTCTTGAAGAGCGCCTGCCGGTCGGGGTGCCATTGACCGATGCCGTACGCGAGCCCCTTGTCGCCAACCGTGTGCGGATTCAGCCCGCTTTCGGCCGTGAAGTTTGCCATCAGGCCCGCGGATTGAGCGCGAGTCAGCCCCATCTGTTGCAGCATTGCGAGGCCCCGGGTCATCCGACCGGAATAGCCATTGCGCGCCAAGTCTCGGGCGTGCGCCGCTTGGCGGGCGGCCGCTGCCGCGTTGTCTCGCCTGTACCGGTTGTACGCGTAGAAGAGCCCATATCCGGCCGCAAGGCCCGTCCCGGCCAACAGCGCGGCGCCCCCTGCGCCCACCACGGCCGCACCGCCAGCCGCGCCCGCTCCAACGCCAGCACCCTCCGCCCCGGCTGCCGATGCCGCCGCCGCGGCCGCGCGCACCGCGCCAAGCCCCTTCGCCACGCGATACAGCGCCACGGAAAACATCGTGACCTTACCGAGTGCCCAGGCGCCGAACATCAGCTCGATGGCGTTCTTCCAGCCACCCAGGCTCTGCGCCATGCCATTGATCGAGCTCACCGCGTCCGCAATGGAGCGCGCGACGGCCCGGATATCGCCCCAGACCTTCGCCCAGTCCACCGATTGCAGCCAGATCACGATCTTCTGGACCCACTCGCCCAGCCGCTGTGAGATCAGCTGACGATTCGCCGAGACCCATTGCGTGAACTGCTCGATGAGAGGGGTCAGCACCGGGAACAAGCCGTCGCTGATGCTGTTGCGCAGCCCCTCCAGCCCAAGCTTCATGCGAAGGAACGCCAGGCCGAGCTCGTTCGCGCGTTGCAGTTCGGGCCCGCTCAGCACTGCGCCCAGACGACGCGCTTGAGCTTCGAAGGCGCGAATCGCGGCCGGCCCTCGCCGAAGCAGCGGGAGCAAGGAGCCCACGCCGAACGAATCGGCAATCTGCTGTTGCACCTGAGGCTTGCCGTTATAGCGCTGCAGCACGCCGGACAGATCCATCAGCGCGCGCGTGCTGTCGACAGCGCCCGTCGACGTGCGATGGATCTGGATCCCGAGCTGGTGCAGCATGTACAGCGCCTTCTGGTTGCGGCCGTACAGCGCGTCTTCCAGGGTGTTCCCCAGGTTGCCCAGGCTCGACGTCATATCGTCCGCGCTCAGGCCAGCCAGACGCGCGGCCGCATTCAGCGCCTGCAGCTTGCCAGGCGCCACGCCGATGTTCTGCGACGTGCGCAGCACGCTGATCCCGAGCTGCCCCCAGCGGTTGGTCAGCTCGGCAATCCCGGCCAGCGTGCCGGCGCCCACCAAGGCCGCCATCG
>JAJZRT010001003.1 GCA_021802595.1 Pseudomonadota bacterium | reverse complement strand
CTTCATGCGTGCGCTCCTTGACGGGCTGTGGAGGGCGGGCCCGGTGCCGCTGCCGCACTGTAGCGGATCGGGCCGATTCATATTGAGCGGTTCCGGTCGCCCGCTCCGAATCGGCCTGTGGCAACGACGGGCACCGAGCCCTTATTCGCCAGTGAAGAAAGCGGCCTTTCAGTTGGCTTAGAGCCGCAGCGGCGGCAAACTGCACGACACCAGCCATTCAGCTGAGTCGACACCAATGTCGGGAATGGTTAAGGATTGTAGGACGCCTGCCCGCAGAGGCTTGCCACGTCATGCGCAGGGCAGGCGTCCTACAATCCTTAACCACGGCTGCCATTTCGAGGGCATTCCACAGTCAGGCCGTGATCCGCTTGTTCAACCCAATTTACGGCTTTCCCTCAGAAGATGGTCGATGCTGTCTGGCACATCCCCGCGCGCGAGCATGCGACGGAATGTCTCATACACATCGGTCTTGGAGCCGGCCTTGCGCAGCGTGTCCTCGTCGTTGAACCAGACGTAGACAATCAGCTTGACCGGCCTTGATGCGAAGCGAAAGAAAAGACGATAGCGTTCCGGCAGACCATTTTTTACCCGCCGCCAGTTGCCGTAGTCCCTGCCCAGGGTCTTGCCCAGGCGAAAATCAGGATGATCGGGGTTTGCCGGCACGCGCTCGGTGATGGTCTTGTACACCGATGCAAGCAGGCGCGTTCTGGGATGGGCCTTGTAGCCGTGCGGATCGCTTGCCGCCAGCGCGGCCACTTCGGACTCTAGTTCGTCGAGCGCCGCGGCGAAGGTCTGGAAGTAGTAGAGCTGCCAGCCGTTTATTTCCACGACAGCTCGCCGCTAATCGACTTTGACGCCTTTTACAAGTTTGCCGATGCGCGCTAGCTGGGCCGGATCGGCTGCGGTGATCCGCTCCGGCCGTGCCGCCATCTGCGCCTCCAGAAAGCCAAGAAAGCCGAGCAGCACGGGGTCCTCCATTTCGCCCGCCTTCGCCCTCTTCCCCGGCGAGGGGGCAGATAGCAGTGCCTGCCCGTCGGCGAGGACGGTCACGCGAACCTCGCCCTCAAACTCCGGGTGCGCCTTGAAAAAGGCCGCATCCAGCCGTATGCCCTTGGAGTTGCCTACCGGCGTGACCTTGCCCGAATATTTTTCAACGACGCTGGACATGAACCGCTCCCTATGTACTTACGGATGTAAGCACATTGTATCAGTTACATCCCGGCAAGGGAGACCAAGCTTTTATCGGTTCTGTTCAGCCCGAATCCGGCTAAAGGTCTCCGCCCTTCATGAGCGTTACAAACGGCACGCCATCCTGCAATCGGACCATCCAGCCGAAGTCGACGCCATCGTCGCGAATGCGGAATGTCAGCACCAGGAAACGCTTTCTCCCTGCCCTAGCCAGATCGAATGCTTCTCTCGGAATTCGGCTCAGCACCTGCACCGTATAGTCGCCCACCACTTTGCCGGTGGCGTAATGGCCAGTCCTGTCTGGAAGAAACGCGGTCATTCCTTCTCGCCAGGTCACCCGGACCCAGCGAGGGATGGTGGCTCCGGCATAGGTACCAGTGGCTCTGTTTTTTGGATTCAAGATCGACGAAGCAAAGAGCTGCGCCCCAGTTTCTGTGATTCCCTGGATTCCTTCTTTGTTCGCCGCTCCCTGGACGAGTTCATGCACGATCACCAAGCCGATGCCTCGCCTATCCACATTCCTTGCAACGTCATTTTCGATGGCAGATGCTCCAACCCAAGGGAACATAGCGATCATCGTTAAACATGTTCTACGCTTCATCGTCAGCCTCACTGTACCGTCATGTCGATGCCGACATCATGCTCGTTCAGCCAGCGCAAATAGGCCGTCATATCCACAGTCCCGGAAATGCTGTCGGATCCGTTCGGCTCCGGTTTGTAGGCAATAAACCGCTGGGTATCGGCCCAGCTCATGCCAAAGGTATTGGCCTGCCGCTGTTTCACGATGGCGCCATTCGTGTAACGCACATCGCGGTCTTCACTGCCCGGTTTTGGGCCGCCAGTGACTAGATTGCTGCTCTTGTCGTGAAGCACGGGATCGGCGATGATGGTTCGGTCAGATGCAGTCAGGGTTTGCATTTTCACTCCCGCAGCAGTCGCCTGATCCGCCATCCAGACCAGAGCCACTTTCGCCAGATCATCCTCCGGAAAACTGCCGCCGATATCGGAGTGAGAACCCAAGAAGCCTTGCTCGATGTGGGTACTGCCATTGGAGGCAGGCGCACCCATGATGGATTCAAGCGGAAATTTGACCAGGCCGCCCCGGTATTCATCGAGCGCCACCGCCTGCGCGACGTACTGGAAACTATCGGGGATGCCCAGTTGATAGCTGCCGGCATGCACGCTCAGCACGGTATCGAACAGTCCCATGAAGCGGAGTTCTAGCTTCTGGCAATGGGTTTGGGCATTGCCGTCGCCATACTGATAGAAGCCGTTCTTAATATTGCCGGCGACCTGGTTGGCGAAATCGCGCGCTTCTGCCGACCCTCGGCTGAAACCCACGATGTCAATATCGAAGGCGGTCTGATCGTCCGCCGACTCGGAATACTGATCAAGGTAGTCGAGCATCGCCGCAATACGCGTCTTGCCGGTGAAGGACTCAAGCGCATCGCCCGCATTGCCGAG
>JAJZRT010001002.1 GCA_021802595.1 Pseudomonadota bacterium | reverse complement strand
GATTACGCGCTGAAGCCCGGTTGGGGATTTCTCGGCCGCGTCAAACAAACTTCTTGCTCGCCAGTTCATCGAGCAGCGCTGCGTAATCCTGGGCGCCACGGCTCGATTCGGCGTGACTGAAGATGTCCCGCCCCATGGCGGGGGCTTCGGCCACGGCGACGTTTTCGGATATCACCGTTTCGCAGAGCTCTTCGCCGAAACGCTCGCGCATGCGTTTTTGTATTTCGTAGCTCATGTTGCGGCGGCGGTCGAAACGGGTGAGCAGGTAGCTGCGCTCGACGCGCCGCTTGAGCACCGGTTCGATTGCGCTCAGGGTGTGCTCGATCTGCAGCGCGCCGCGCATGCTGAGAAAGTCAGAGGCCACCGGTATCAACAAGCGTTCCGCCGCGAACACCGCGTTGAGCGACAGTACGCCGAGAAAGGGGCAGCAGTCGATGAGGATGCTGCGATCGGGTGCCGTTGCGGCAAGATCGTTGAGTCCCTGGTTGAGCCGGTTGAGGATGTTCGGTCCTTTGCCGAACACCGAATCCACCCTGATGAGTTCGGCATGGGCCGGAATCAGCCTGCCTACCCCGGCCCAGTCGATTTCCAGGGCTGCGAGCGGTGTGTTGTCCCGATAGAAGGCGAACGCGCTGGCGGCGACATTGCCCAGAGCCTTGCCGTGGATCGACGACAAATGCGCCTGCGGATCGAGGTCGACCAGCAAGGCGGATCGCTGGCGGCGCGCCAGTGCCGCTCCGAGGTTGAGCGTGGTCGTGGTCTTGCCGACGCCGCCCTTCTGATTGAAAACTGCGATGCGCGCCATCATTCCCTCGCTGTACAGGCTCCCATTTTTCACATAAGATGCTGTCTTTAGCAAGATATGATTGTCGGTCTTGCATAACCACGGCGGCGCGAGCCGCCGTCGCTATTTGGAGTTTCACGCGGGGCTCGCCATGCCGCATCTGATGAATACCTACGCCAGGCTACCGGTCGCCTTCACCCACGGGCAGGGGCCTTGGCTTTATGACGGACAGGGCCGCCGCTATCTCGACGCGCTCGCCGGCATCGCCGTCAATACGCTCGGCCATGCCCATCCGGATCTGGTTCGGGCCTTGTCCGAGCAGGTCGCCCGACTGATTCACGTCTCCAATCTATACCGGATTCCCGAGCAGGAACGCTTGTCTGACCGGCTCGCCGAACTCTCCGGTATGGACGAGGTGTTTTTCTGCAATTCCGGCTGCGAGGCCAACGAGGCAGCGATCAAGCTGGCGCGCTTCTATGGCCACCAGAAGGGCATCGAGCAGCCGGCCATCATCGTGATGGAGCGGGCTTTCCATGGACGCACTCTGGCGACCTTGTCCGCAACCGGCAATCGCAAGACACAGGCCGGTTTCGAGCCGCTGGTCGCCGGTTTCGTGCGCGTTCCCTTCGACGATCTGGCGGCGGTGGAGGCGGTCGCCCAGCACAATGCCAACGTCGTCGCCGTGCTGATCGAGCCGATCCAGGGGGAAGGCGGCATCAACATCGCCCACGACGAATACCTTCAGGGCTTGCGCCGCATCTGCTCGGCGCGCGGCTGGCTGCTGATGGTGGATGAAGTGCAATGCGGGCTGGCTCGCACCGGCAAGTGGTTCGCCCACCAGCACGCCGGCATCGTTGCCGACGTGATGACGTTGGCCAAGGGGCTGGCCTCGGGCGTACCGATCGGCGCTTGTCTGGCAGCGGGTCCCGCTGCCGGCCTATTCAAGCCGGGTAGTCATGGTTCTACCTTCGGCGGCAATCCGCTGGCCTGCGTCGCGGCACTGACCACGCTCGACGTGATCGAGCGTGACGGCCTGATGGCCCGTGCGCTGGCGCTGGGTGCGCGCATCAGAAGCGATCTCGCCAAACGGCTGGAAGGCGTTGCCGGAGTCGCAGACATCCGCGGCGACGGCCTGATGATCGGGATCGAGCTGGACCGTCCCTGCGGCGAGCTGGTGCAACGAGCGCTCGACGCGGGCCTGCTGCTCAACGTCACCGCCGACAGGGTGGTGCGCTTGTTGCCGGCGTTGATCTTCACTGCTGCCGAAGCTGACGAACTGGCCGCCACCCTGTCACGGCTGATCCGAGAATTCCTGGGGGCGTGAGCATGGCGAAGGCGGACCCCGCACCCCGGCACTTCCTCCAATTCAACGATTTTTCCCGCGCCGAATTCGACTATCTGTTCGCGCGCGCGCGCTGGATCAAGGGGCAGTTCAAGAGCTACCAGCAGTACTGGCCGCTCTCCGACCGCACCCTGGTGATGATCTTCGAGAAGGCCAGCACGCGCACCCGGCTGTCCTTCGAAGCCGGCATGCAGCAGCTGGGCGGCAGCGCGATCTATCTCAATACCCGCGACTCCCAACTGGGTCGCGGCGAGCCGGTGGAAGATGCGGCCCAGGTCATCTCGCGCATGAGCGACATCGTGATGATCCGCACCTTCGAGCAGGAGATCATCGAGCGCTTTGCCGCCAATTCGCGCGTGCCGGTGGTGAATGGCCTGACCAACGAATACCACCCCTGCCAGATTCTCGCCGACATCTTCACCTACATCGAGCATCGTGGTTCGATCGAAGGCAGGACCGTGGCCTGGATCGGCGACTCGAACAACGTCTGCAACACCTGGTTGCAGGCGGCGGAGGTGTTCGGCTTC
>JAJZRT010000022.1:1907-14635 GCA_021802595.1 Pseudomonadota bacterium | reverse complement strand
CTCGGCAAGGTCTCCAATCGCATCATCAACGAAGTTCGCGGCCTGAACCGCGTCGTCTACGACATCAGCGGCAAACCGCCGGCGACGATTGAGTGGGAATAATTCAAGCTTGTTCGCGGGCTTTCGACGACTATCGGAAATGCGTGATAACTTATTGATTATTAAAAATATATAACACGGAACCTATCGGCAACAATTGGTGGCAGCCAGATTAAAGTGTCGGTCGATCTGACGGTAGCCAAGTGCGGTCTCAAAGGATTATGATTTCTACCGTCAAGCCGTTTGGACGTGTGACGGTAAAAAATCTAGCAAAAAGCTAGATTTCATGCGGGTTCCGAGCGGGTTATCAGTCTGAATGTGCGTGACGGTAAAGTCGTCACCGCCACGGAGAACGCCGATGCTCACCGACACCGCACTGAAGAACCTCAAGCCCAAGAGCGCTCAATACAAGGTGGCCGACCGAGACGGCATGTACGTGACCGTCTCGCCAGCCGGTACCGTCACCTTCCGTTACGACTATCGCCTCAATGGGCGCCGCGAAACGCTGACCATCGGCCGCTATGGGCCGGATGGCTTGTCGCTGGCCAGGGCGCGCGAGCGCTGCCTGGAGGCCAGGCGCGCGGTGGCCGACGGGCGCTCGCCTTCCCAGGAGAAGCAGCGCCAGAAGCGCCGGCTGGCCGAGGCCAAGACCTTCGGCGAATTTACCGTCAGGTGGGCCGCCGAGGCGCGTATGGCCGACAGCACGCGATCCATGCGCAAGAGCATCCTTGATCGCGACATCCTGCCGGTTTTCCAGAATCGGCTGCTGACCGAGATCACGGCCGACGACCTGCGCGACCTGTGCAACAAAGTCAAGGGCAGGGGGGCGCCGGCCACGGCGATCCACGTTCGCGATATCGTTAAACAGGTCTATGGCTTTGCCATTCTGCACGGCGAGAAAGTGGCCAATCCCGCCGACGACGTTGGCCCGTCGTCGATCGCCACTTTCGTGCCGAAGGACCGCGCGCTTTCACCGAGTGAGATCCGCGTTATGTTGTCCCAGATGGAGCATGTCGCTTCGTACCCCACCATCAAGCTCGGCCTGCGCCTGATTTTGCTCACCCTGGTACGCAAGGGCGAATTGATCCATGCGACGTGGGACGAGGTGGATTTCGAGAAGGCGCTATGGAGTATCCCGAAGGAACGCATGAAGGCGTCCAAGGCCCATAACATCTACTTGTCCCAGCAGGCGCTCGATATCATGGTCGCGCTGCGCACTTGTGCCGGCGGCTCGCGCTACCTAATCCCGTCCCGCTACGACGCCGACAAGTGCATGTCCAATGCCACGCTCAATCGGGTCACGCAACTGATCGTCGAACGCGCGAAGGCGAACAAGCTCCCGCTAGAGCCCTTCACCGTGCATGACCTGCGGCGTACAGGTTCCACCATCCTGAACGAACTTGGCTTTAACAGCGACTGGATCGAGAAGTGTCTGGCCCACGAAGACGGCCGCTCATCCCGCGGTGTTTACAACAAGGCCGAATATGCCGAGCAGCGCCGGCACATGCTGCAAGAATGGGCCGACATGATCGACGCTTGGGTGGCAGGCAGACCGCATACACCTACGCTGTTGCCGCCATCGATGAAAGTTCTCACGACGCAGGCATTGCTTTGACGGGGCGGCGTTTGCGCTGACGGACGTCCGGTGAGGGTGCCCGCTTCAGTTGATCTGAGTTGGAAGCCTGCCGCCGCGCGGTTATCCAAGCCTCCACCTCGGCCAGGTCCCACACCACGCAGCGTGCCGTCAGATTGAACCGGCGCGGAAATTCTCCGCGGCGCTCCATGTCGTAGATCGTGGTATCGGCCAGCGGCACGATCTGTCGCAGCTCGGTACGGCGGATCGTGCGTCTGAACGGCAAGGTATGCGTCGCGACCAGTCGTGGTAGCTGCATGTCGTGCGGTTCGTTTGTATCTGAGTCGTCGTTTGGCCTCGCAGCCACCAGACTTGGATATGCTTTGTACATGATCTGCTCCATCATCGGGGCAATTGCTGGTTGCATCGCAACGGCCGGTATAAATGCGGTCCTATGATGGTGATCTTTCCGGCATCTATCGAAAACTCGCTCAGGCGTACATGGGCGTATTGCTGCGGGCGCTGGTAGGACTTGACCGCCATTCCGGCCAAGACTGGCCACCTCGCTAGTGTTGACCAGGTGTCTGCTTTGCATGGATTGTCACAAGGCACGATCGGCCCAAGCCGCCTTATGACACGTGAAGCGCTTGTCCGCTTAATGATCGACGCTGCCGCTGGAGGTTCAGGAACTGCCGCCATTCGCCTCACCCGGTAGCGGTCATTATCGAGTGACCGCTCTTCCTGAATGGGTCCTCCGAAGGCATGAATTACGAGCCGACCGTTCCAGCGGTTGGATGGCGGCGTCGTCTAAGCAAAGTGCCTTTGACGCACTCCTGATACTATACCCCCCTAGGTCATATTTTGAGAGCAAGCCGTGAGCCACACCATCCGCGAAAAAAACAAGCTGCTGGGCCGGGTGCGTCGCATACGGGGGCAGGTCGAGGCCTTGGAGCGCGCACTTGATGCCGAGAAGGGGTGCGCCGAAGTCCTGCACCAGATCGCTGCGGTACGGGGAGCCATCAACGGGCTGATGGCAGAAGTCCTCGAAGAGCACGTCCGCACGCACATCGCCGATCCGTCGATCACCAGCGACGCCGAGCGAACACAGGGGGCCGATGAGTTGATCGACGTACTGCGCGCCTACATCAAGTGAGGACTTCCATGCACACCGAGAACCTGTCCGACTGGATACACGACCACGTCTTCGATACCGGCAACGACGCCGCCGAGCGCAGCACGCGGGTGGTGATGTGGATCACCGCCGTGATGATGGTTGTCGAGATCGCTGCGGGCTGGTGGTACAACTCGATGGCCCTGCTGGCCGACGGCTGGCACATGAGTTCTCACGCCGTCGCGATCGGTCTTTCCGCGATGGCCTATGCCACAGCCCGGCGCTACTCAAAAGACCCGCGCTTCGCGTTCGGCACCTGGAAGATCGAGATTCTGGGCGGCTTCGCCAGCGCGATCTTCCTGATCGGTGTCGCTGTGATGATGCTGGTTGGCTCGGTGGAACGGATTGTCTCGCCGCGACCCATTCAGTACCAGGAAGCGATTGTGATTGCAGTCCTCGGCTTAGTGGTAAACATCGTCTGCGCACTGATTCTCGGCAAGGCGCACCATCACGATCATGGCCATGCGCATGGACATGATCACGGCCATGACCGTCACAACGGCCACCACCACGATCTCAACCTGAAGTCCGCTTATTTGCACGTCATCGCCGACGCTGCCACCTCCGTCCTCGCCATCGTGGCTCTGTCCGGCGGGTGGATATACGGCTGGTCGTGGCTGGACCCGGTCATGGGCATCGTCGGTGCGGTACTCGTAGCAGTTTGGGCCAAGGGGCTCATCGCCGACACGGGCAAGGTGCTGCTCGACCGTGAGATGGATCACCCGGTGGTCGATGAGATTCGGGAGGCCGTGGAAACGGGGGCCGATGCCGGTGACAACCGGATCACCGATCTACACGTCTGGCGCGTGGGCAAGAAGGTCTATACGTGCGCGATGACTGTTGTGACCCACGATGCAGCGCTGACACCAGACGTCTTACGCAAGCGCCTTTCAGTGCATGAAGAAATCGTCCATTCGACCATCGAGATCTATCAATGCCCCGAATCCTGATTATTGAAGACGAGCACAAGATCGCCTCCTTCGTAAGGCAAGGGTTTTCCCAGGAGGGCTTCGCGGTTGATGTCGCTTCGGACGGCATCGACGGGCTTCATCTCGCGACGACTTCCGAATACGACCTGATCGTCCTCGATGTCATGTTGCCGGGGCGGGACGGCTGGTCGGTGCTTCAGGAAATCCGACAGCATCGCCCGGACCAGCCGGTCATCCTGCTCACCGCGCTGGATGCGGTCTTCCACCGGGTGAAGGGGCTGAATGCCGGTGCCGACGACTATCTGGTCAAGCCTTTTGCGTTCTCGGAGCTGCTGGCGCGCGTACGCAACGTCTTGCGCCGGACACCGGCCCGTCCGATGGAAACGCTTCGGCTCGATGATCTCGAAATGGACCTCCTGCGGCACAAGGCAAGCAGGGGCGGAAAGCCGTTGGACCTGGCCCCGCAGGAATACCGTCTTCTGGAATATCTGTTGCGTAACGCTGGTGAAGTGCTTACGCGCACGCGCCTCGCCGAACAGGTATGGGACATGAATTTCGATGGCGACAGCAATGTCGTCGATGTGGCCATCCGCAGGCTGCGAAGAAAAATTGACGATTCATTTGAGCGGAAGTTGATTCATACCTTGCGCGGCGTGGGCTATGTTCTGGAAACGCGGGATTGAGCCGATGACGGCCGACACGGGCTCGATCGCCGCACGGCTCACGTTTTGGTATGCGCTGCTCAGCGTCATCGTCATCGCGGCGGCTGGCAGCGGCCTCTACTGGGTACTCATCCAGCAACTGCATGACGAGGATGATCGCCTCTTGGCGGGGAAGATTGCCGAAGTGCGTGCCGTCGTGCTGTTGCATCCCGATGACTGGACGGCATTGCGGGAAGAGGTCCAGCATGAGTCGGAAACGCTTCCCGGGATATTTATCCGCGTGCGCAGCGCACAAGCGGGCGTGGTCGCGGAAAGCTCCGGTTCGCGCAGCATCTTTGATGATCATGGCCCGTTCGCGGCCATTCGAACTCCGGACAACGGCGAGGCGCTGAGCTGGCTTGCTCCAGACGGCGAGAAATACCGAGTCATGCGGGGTGGTTTCGACCTTGCGACGCGATACACGGTCGATGCGGCGCTAAGTCTGAAAAGAGAGGAGCAATTCCTGGCAAGCTACCGGCGCGTCTTGCTGTTGGCCGTTACGGGCGCGCTGGCGGTCGCTCTGGGCGCCGGCTACCTGATCGCCCGCCGCGGATTGCGACCCGTTTCCCGGCTGGCGGCGATCGTCGATGGACTCGGGGTGGAACGGCTGCACCACCGCATCGGCGAGGAAACCTGGCCGGCCGAAGTGAAACCGCTCGCGAAAAACTTCGATCGCCTCCTGGAGAGACTCGAAGAATCCTTTGCCCGCATCTCGCGCTTCTCGGGCGACATCGCCCATGAGCTTCGCACGCCGCTCCAGATTCTTCGGGGCGAAGCCGAAATCGCGCTTTCCAAGGAGAGCGCGAACGCGGATTACCGGGTGTGCATCGAATCGGCGGCAGACGAATACGACCGCCTGTCGCGCATGGTGGACGCCCTGCTGTTCCTGGCACGCAGCGAGCAGCCGGACGCTCATCTCGGTCGACAAATGCTGGATGCCAAGCAGGAAGTCGTCGCCGTCTTCGACTTCTACCAGGCCATGGCCGACGAACAAGGCATCACGCTGACGTCTCTTGGCGAAGGCACGATTCTGGCGGATTCGGCGCTCCTGCGCAGGGCACTGGGCAATCTCGTGGCAAACGCCTTGCGTCATACACCTGATGGCGGGCGGATTACCGTCGATATCCAGCCGCAACCAGACCACATGGCGATCACCGTGAGCGACACGGGCCATGGGATTCCGCCCGAGGATCTGCCCCATGTGCTGGAGCGCTTTTACCGGGCCGATGCGGCACGCCCGCGACAGGGGCAAGGCACCGGCCTTGGCCTGGCCATTGTCCAGTCGATCATGCAAATGCACGGCGGCACGATTTCGATTCGAAGCGAGATCGATCACGGCACGACCGTCACGCTGGCGTTTCCGAGCGCGACGGCCGCCGGCTGATTCCGATCCCAACCGCTGCGTCGGCTTGCTCGCTCCAGACCCGGCGCGAAGATGTCCAAACGGACAGGTTGTGGTCATCTTCCGGTTCCTGCTTTGTCTCTATCCTTCTCCGCAGCCCATGCTGTTTGCAACCCGTCATGTGTGAGCGGAGAGAATGATTCGCCTGTCAAATATCCTTACTTACGCCTTGCTGTTGCTTGCCGGATGCGCGAGCTAC
Organism: Pseudomonadota bacterium; assembly: GCA_021802595.1. The sequence continues at coordinate 8,621 of JAJZRT010000022.1, read as the reverse complement.
ACCGCCAAACCGATCGATCCCGGCGCGCAGCAGACCGCCCTGGAGTCGCGGCGTCTGGACGCCCCTGCCGTCCGGCAATTCGTCGAGCGCGCATCCGGCCAGGCACCGACCGTATGGCCACCCAAGGTCTGGGATTTGGACATGCTCACCCTGGCAGCCTTCAATTTCCATCCCGACCTCGACCGTGCGCAGGCGCAGCGGCTCGCCGCGGAGGCCGCCACCATCACTGCGGGTGCGCGACCGAATCCGACGGGCGGCATTTCGTTCCAGCGCAACATGGATGCGCCCGCGGGCCAATCTCCCTGGACCAACGGCCTCACGCTCGACCTCCCGTTCGAGACCGCCGGCAAGCGCGACATTCGCATCGAGCAAGCACGCTATCTCGCGCAGGCCGCGCGGCTGCGCGAGGCCGAAGCCGTCTGGCAAGTTCGCAGCCGGGTGCGGGCGAGCCTGCTGGCGGCCTATCCGACCGAGGCGCTGGTGCGCTCGCAGCGCGACCTGCAGGAGCAGATCGAGCGAATGATCGAGCGTCGCTTCGCGGCAGGCTTCGCCTCCCAGCCGGAGCTCACGCAGGCGCGTCTCACGCTCAACCGGGCCGCGCTTGCCCTGCGCGAGAACCAGAAGCAGCAAGCCGAGAACCGTGCGCGGCTCGCCGCCGCCGTCGGCGTGCCGGACGCGGCGCTCGAAAGGGTAGAGATTTCCTACGACGCCTTCGACCGACTACCGTCACTTTCGGCCCTGCCGTCCGCCACGCTGCGGCGCCAGGCCCTCCTCACTCGCCCCGATGTGCTCGCGGCGCTGGCTGACTACGAGGCCGCCCAATCGGCGCTGCAACTGGATATCGCCAAGCAGTACCCGGACATCTCGCTAGGTCCCGGCTACACCTGGGACGCCGGCCAGGTGAAGTGGTCGCTGGGGCTTTCCCTCGTGCTGCCGCTCTTAAACCGCAACCAGGGCTCCATCGCCGAGGCCAAGGCGCGGCGCGAGGAAGCCGCCGCGGACTTCCTCGCGGTGCAGGCCAAGGCCATCGCCGAGGTCGATGAAGCGCTCGCCAGCTACGATCATGCCGACCAGATGTTGGAGACGGCCAACGCGCTGCTGCGCGACCAGCAAAAAACGGAGCGCGCCGTCGCCGCCGCCTTTCAGGCCGGGGAAGCAGATCGGCTTTCCTGGATATCCGCACGCTATGAAACCGCCGCCGCCGAACTCGCCCGCGTCAGCGCCCTGACCCAAGCGCAGCAAAGCCTGGGAAGGCTGGAAGACGCCTTGCGCCGACCGATCGGGGCCGGTGAGGCGCCGATTGCGCCGGAGCGGATCATGTCGTCGAAACAGCAGCCCCGTGGGGAATAAGCATGAGAAAAAAAACATTCATCCTGACTGCCGTCGGCCTTGCCGTCGCCGCCCTCGCCATCTGGGGTTTTATCGAAGGCCGTAAGGAACTCGCCCTCGAAGCGGAGCGGGAGAGGCCGGTTCAGGTGCCATCCCGCGTGCTCGCCCAGCCGGACGGCATCGCGGTGGTCTTCGACGCCGCGACGCAGAAACGCGCCGACATCGCGGTCGCGCCAGTGCAGACGGCCACCAGGCGCGGGGAAGTGGAGGCACTGGCCACGGTCTTGCCGCCTCAGGATCTGATCGACCTGCGCAACGCCTATGGTGCCGCCCGTACCCAGGTCGAGCGCACCCGAGCGGCCGCCCAGGCCTCCCACCGAGAATACGAGCGGATCAAGTCGCTGCACGGCGATGAGTTCAACGTCTCGACCAAGGCCCTGGAAGCGGCGCACGCCCAGTGGCAGACCGACGAGGCAGCGGCGCGGGGCGCGGCCGAAGCCCAGGAGGCGGTGGAACGCGGGGCGCGCCAGAAATGGGGCGGCGAGCTGGCTGCGGCTGTCGCGGGCGATGCCGCGAGCTTCGAGCGCCTCGCCGTGGGAAGGGAGGTCCTGATGCGGGTGGCGACGCCGGCCGGCGCGGCGCTACCCAAGCCGCCGGCCACAGCACGAGTGGCGGCCAGCGACAGCAGCTTCCGGACCGCGACGCTGATTTCCCCCTCGCCCCAAGCCGATCCCCGCATCCAGGGGCCGACCTTCTTCTACGCTGCCTCTTCCGATGGGTTGCTGCCCGGCACTACCCTCACCGCCTATCTGCCCATCGGCGCGGAACGCAGCGGCGCCGTCGTCCCGGCCGATGCGGTGGTCTGGTGGCAGGGAAAGGCCTGGTACTACGTGCAGAGCGCGCCCGACCGCTTCGTGCGCCGCGAGCTGACGGGTGCGCAGCCGGTGGACGAGGGCTGGTTCGTGCCGGGGATGCCGTCCCTGAACGTGGTGGTGCGCGGCGCCCAGACCCTGCTCTCGGAAGAGCTGCGCAGCCAGATCCAGGTGGGCGAGGGCGACAAATGAAGGATGGTCTGCGCGCCGGCTGGCTCGCCGCCATCGTCGGCTTCTCCCTGCGCTACAAGGGGGTGGTGATCACGCTCGCCTTGCTGTTGGCGGGCTACGGCGTCTATGCCCTGGGCGGCGCCAACTATGACGTCTTCCCCGAATTTGCTCCGCCCCAGGTCAACATCCAGACCGAGGCGCCCGGCCTCGCTCCGGAGCAGGTCGAAGTGCTGGTGACCCAGCCCGTCGAGAACGCCATCAACGGCGTGGCGGGTATCGAGGCGCTGCGCTCCCAATCCATTCAGGGGCTGTCGGTCATCACCGCCACCTTCGATCCAGGCAGCGACATCTGGCGCGACCGCCAGAACGTTAACGAGCGCCTGGCGGCGTTGGCCACCCAGTTGCCGCGTGGCGTCCAGGCTCCGTCCATGTCGCCGCTGACCTCCTCCACCAGCGTGGTCATGGCCATCGGCCTCACTTCGACCCAGCGCTCCCTCATGGATATGCGCACCCTGGCCGACTGGATCCTGAAGCCGCGACTGCTTTCCGTGCCCGGGGTCGCCAAGGTGGCCGTGTTCGGCGGCGAGGCGAAGGAATTCCAGATCCAGGTCAAGCCGGAGCGCCTCATCAAGTACGATCTGGCCCTCTCCGACGTGCTGGACGTGGCGCGCCGCGCCACCGGCGTGCGTGGCGCGGGCTTCATCGACAATGTCAACCAGCGCGTCGTCCTGCGCACTCAGGCCCAGTCCCTGACTGTGGCCGAGCTCGCCCGCACCGTGGTGCGAAGCCAGGGTGGCGCCAACCTGGTGCTCGGCGACGTGGCCGAGGTACGCGAAGCGCCCGAACCGCCTATCGGCGCCGCCCAAATCGGCGGGGCGCCGGGGGTGCAACTGGTGATTTCCGAACAGTACGGCGCCAACACGCTAGCCGTCGCCGAGGCAGTTGAGCGGGCCCTGGGCGAATTGCGCGGGAGCCTCGACGGCGAGAAGGTCACGCTGCATTCCGATGTGTTCCGGCCCGCCAACTTCATCGAGACCGCGACCCGCAACGTGGCGCATTCGCTGCTCTTCGGCGCGGTCCTAGTGGTCGCCGTGGTGGTGCTGTTCCTCTTCAACTGGCGCACATCCCTTATCGCGCTCACCGCCATCCCGCTTTCTCTGCTCGCCGCAGTCACGGTCATGACGCAGCGGGGCATCAGCCTCAACACCATGACCCTCGGCGGGTTGGCCATCGCCATCGGCCTGCTGGTGGACGACGCCATCATCGTGGTGGAGAACATCTACCGGCGCCTGCGCGAGAATCGCCATCGGCCGGCCCCGGCCCTGATCCTGGAGGTGGTGCTCGATGCCGCGCTGGAGGTGAGAAGCGCGGTGGTCTACGCCACCTTCGCCATCGCCCTGGTGTTCCTGCCGGTGCTCACCATGCCTGGGCTTGCGGGACGGCTGTTCTCGCCGCTGGGCACGGCTTACCTCCTGGCGACCCTGGCTTCCCTGCTGGTGGCCATCACCGTCACGCCGGCGCTCTGTCTCACGCTGCTGCCCGGCAGGGCGCTGCCCGAGCATGATGCTGCCCTCGCCCGCTGGCTGAAGGAGCGATACCGGAACCTCATCGTGGGCGTCGAGCACCACTACCGCGTCATCATCGCTACGGTCGGGTTGCTCACCTTGGCTGGCCTGGCGACACTCCCTTTCTTCGGCGGCAGTTTCCTGCCCGAGCTGAAGGAGGGACATTACATCCTGCACATGTCCGCCGTTCCGGGTACCTCGATCGCGGAGTCGCTGCGCATCGGCCGCCAGGTCTCGGCGGAACTGCTGAAGCTGCCGGCCGTGCGGGCGGTCAGCCAGCGGGTGGGGCGCGCCGAGAAGGCCGATGATACCTGGGGTACGCACTACAGCGAGCTAGACATCGATCTGAAACCGCTGTCCGGGGAGGAGGCGGAGTTTGCCCAGGCAAACATCCGTAGGGCGTTGTCCGGCATTCCCGGCGTGAGCTCCGCTCTCAAGACCTTTCTTACCGAGCGTGTGGAGGAAACCCTCTCCGGCTATACGGCGGCGGTGGTGGTGAACATCTACGGCAACGAACTCGATACGCTTGACGCCGAGGCCCAGCGCGTGGCCCAGGCGCTGGGGCAGGTGCCCGGCGCCACCGAGGTCCAGATCCAGTCGCCGCCCGGCACACCCGAACTGGGCGTCCGGGTGCGCCCCGAGGCGCTGGCACGCTGGGGGTTCGACGCGGTGGACGTGCTCGATGCCGTGGAGACGGCCTTCCAAGGGTCGGTGGTCGGGCAGGTCTATGATGGCAACCGTGTCTTCAACGTGAACGTCATCCTGCCGCCCGCGGCCCGGCGCTCGATCGCCGACGTGAAGGCGCTGCCGCTCAGGAACGCGGCTGGCGCCTTCGTGCGCCTCGACCAACTCGCCGACGTGTATGCGACCTCTGGCCGCTATGTGGTGCTGCACAACGGCGCCCGGCGGGTGCAGACCATCACCTGCAACGTCGCCGGCCGGGACGTGGCCACATTCGTCGCCGACGCCAGGAGGAGCCTGGCGAAAGTTGATCTGAGCCCCGGCAATTACGTCGAGTTCGGCGGCGAAGCCCTCGCCCAGTCTGCCTCCCTGCGCGCGCTGCTGATGCATTCGGTGGTTGCGGCGGTGGCTATCGTCATGCTGCTCTGGCTCACCCTGAGGCGCTGGCGCAACCTTTCTCTGGTGCTGCTCAACTTGCCTTTCGCCCTGGCCGGCGGGGTGTTGGCCGTCTTCGCCACGGGCGGCGGGATTTCCCTGGGCTCCCTGGTCGGTTTCGTGACCTTGTTTGGTATCACCCTGCGCAACTCGGTGATGCTGCTGTCCCACTACGATCAACTGGTGACCGTGGAAGGCATGCCCTGGGGGCCGGAAGCTGCCGTGCGCGGCGCCGTGGAGCGACTAACGCCGATCCTCATGACCGCGCTCGCGACGGCCTTGGGCCTGCTGCCCTTGGCGATCGGCAGCGGCGATCCGGGGCGGGAGATCGAAGGCCCCATGGCGTTGGTGATCCTGGGGGGGCTGTTCACTGCCACCGCCCTCAATCTACTGGTGATGCCCAGTTTGGCGCTGCGCTACGGGCGATTCAATCCCGACAACAACCAAAGGAACTTATGACGAACCTACCAGACGAGAAACGCTTGCGTAATATTCCGACAGGCATCTGGGCGCTCGGCTTCGTCAGCATGCTGGCGGATATCTCTTCGGAAATCATCCACAGCCTGCTGCCGGTATTCCTGGTGTCGGTGCTGGGTGCAAGCGCCTTCACCGTCGGCCTCATCGAAGGCGTTGCCGAATCGGCCGCGCTGATCGTCAAGGTGTTCTCCGGCACGTTGAGCGACTATCTCGGCAGGCGCAAGATGCTGGCCGTCATCGGCTACGGTCTCGGCGCGCTGAGCAAGCCGCTGTTCGCCATCGCGACGAGTGCCGGCATGGTGCTCACCGCGCGCTTCGTGGACCGGATCGGCAAGGGGATTCGCGGCGCGCCCCGTGATGCGCTGGTGGCGGACATCGCACCGCCCGGTGTGCGCGGCGCAGCCTACGGCTTACGGCAGTCCCTGGATACGGTCGGCGCGTTTACCGGTCCGTTGCTGGCGGTTGGACTGATGCTCGCCTGGGCCGACGATTTCCGCGCCGTGTTCTGGGTTGCGATCATTCCGGGCGTGCTAGCCGGCGCATTGCTGTTCTTCGGCGTGCGGGAGCCGGCGCGGCATCCGCCCGAGAAACCCGTCAATCCCGTCCACTGGCGCGAACTCAAGCGGCTGAGCCGAGCCTATTGGTGGGTCGTGGCTATCGGCGCCATCTTCACCCTGGCGCGTTTCAGCGAGGCCTTCCTGGTCCTGCGTGCCCAGCAGGGCGGACTGCCGATGGCATGGGTGCCGCTGGTGCTGGTGGCGATGAATCTCGTCTACGCGGCCTCGGCGTATCCCTTCGGCAAGCTGTCGGACAGCATGAGCCACACCAAGCTGCTGGCGCTCGGCCTGATCGTGCTGATGGGTGCGGATTTCGTGCTGGCCTATGCTCAGTCCTTGGGCGTGGTATTCCTCGGCGTCGCCCTGTGGGGCCTGCACATGGGCATGACCCAGGGGTTGCTGGCGACCATGGTGGCGGATACCGCGCCCGCCGACCTGCGCGGCAGCGCATTCGGCTTCTTCAATTTGCTCAGCGGCTTGACCATGCTGGTTGCCAGCGCGCTGGCCGGGCTGCTGTGGGACCGGCTCGGGCCAGCGTTCACCTTCCATGCAGGCGCGCTCTTTTGCGTCCTGGCGTTGGCCACCATCGCGCTCAAACGGTGGGGAATCCGCGCATCTTCTTCGCGC
>JAJZRT010000022.1:0-1897 GCA_021802595.1 Pseudomonadota bacterium | reverse complement strand
GATATTGAACGGGGGCATACGGCATCGAACTCCAATCCTTCCTGAGTTGGGTTGCCCAACATCCCCACTGGACGCTGGCCGGCGTTTTCCTCGTCGCTTCGGGCGAGTCGATGGCGGTAGTCGGGCTGGTCGTGCCAGGTGCCGCAGTGATGGTCGCAGCCGGGGCGCTCGTCGCTCTCGGGGCACTCGAATTTTGGCCGACGCTGCTTGCGGCCGTCGCGGGCGCAATCGTCGGCGACGGGATCAGCTACTGGCTCGGCCACCACTACCGCGATCGATTGCGTTCCGTTTGGCCGTTCCGCAGGCATCCGGAGTGGCTGTCGCACGGGGAGAATTTCTTTCATCGCCACGGCGCCAAGAGCGTCTTGTTCGGCCGTTTCGTCGGTCCGGTGCGCCCGATCATTCCCGTGGTGGCCGGCATGCTCGGGATGCGGCCGGCGCTTTTCTATGCCGTGAACGTCCTGTCGGCCCTCGCCTGGGCGCCGGCCTATCTGTTGCCCGGCATGGCCTTCGGCGCGTCGCTTGCGTTGGCCGGCGTGGTGGCGGCAAGGCTGGTGGTGCTGCTGCTCCTGCTGGTCGCTTCGTCCTGGTTCCTGTTGTGGCTGGTTCGCTGGGGTTTTCGGGTGCTCTCCCCGCAGGCCGCTCTGATCACGCAAAGAATCCTGGCCTGGGGCGGCGGCCATCCTCGCCTCAATCGGCTATTCGGCAGCATACTCGATCCGTCGCGTCCAGAAGCCAGGGCGTTGCTACTGATCAGCGCCTTGCTAATCGGTTCCACCTGGCTGTTCCTCGGCGTTCTGGAAGACGTGGTCACTGGCGATCCGCTGGTGCGTGCGGATCAGGGGCTCTATCAGCTCATGCAAGGCTTGCGCACCCCATGGGGCGACAAGCTCATGGTGTTCGTGACGGAGTTGGGCGATGGTGTAGTGATCGCGCCGGTCGCGATAGCGGTATTGGCATGGCTTATCTGGCGCAAGAGTTGGCGTGCTGCGAAATACTGGGTCGCTGCAATTGGCTTCGGCCAGATAGCCGCCACCATAATCAAGTTTGCGCTGCAACGACCCCGGCCGCTTGCTGAACTGTATGATGGACTGTCCACCTACGCCTTTCCTAGCGGCCACGCTACCATGAGCATGGTGGCCTACGGTTTTCTCGCCACACTCACCGCGAGTCAATTCGCTCGATCACGCCGCTGGATTGTGTATGCCGTGGCCGCGACGCTCATCAGCGTCATTGCTGCTTCCCGGCTCTATCTCGGTGCGCACTGGCTGTCGGACGTGATCGGCGGCCTGACTCTCGGGCTCGCCTGGGTCTGCTTGCTGGCAATCGCATACCATCGTCACCCCGTGCCGGCCGCACATCTACGAGGCTTTCCGGGTGTGATTCTGCTCGCGATTATTCTGGCCGGCGGATGGCACGTGACCACGCAGTATTCGATGGATTTACAGCGCTATGCGCCACGCCAGGTGAGCCACCATCTCGATGCGGCGACGTGGTGGCAGATGGATTGGCGACGGCTGCCGACTTATCGTCAGGACCTCGTGGGGGAGTATGAGCAACCCCTCAATGTGCAATGGGCAGGCACGCTGAGTGACTTGGACCAGCTACTCAAGACACGGGGCTGGCGCGAACCCGTTTCTTTGAATGTTCGCACTGCCTTGCGCTGGTTGTCGCCCTCAGCAACGCTGGAGGAATTGCCCCTTCTTCCACAGGTCCACGATGGGAAGAATGAGGTGCTACTGATGATTTTCCTACTGCCTGCGGGCCAAGAGGGCCCGCGAGAGATCGTCCTTCGTCTTTGGAACAGCGGCACTGCATTGAATCCCGATGGAAGACAGCTCTGGATTGGCACCGTATCATTCGAAAAGAGCAGACATTTCTCACTGCTCACGATTCC
>JAJZRT010001001.1 GCA_021802595.1 Pseudomonadota bacterium | reverse complement strand
CTCGGCAGCGGGCAAGGCGGCGAGAAGATGGTTTTGCGTTGGGCTGGTGGGCGTGGGCATCAGCGAATGACAGCGTTGCGGTCCAGGCTGCGGCATTGCATGGACGGTGTCAAAGGGATCGTATGCTGTCAGCTTATCACGGCCCGCGCCATCCAACGGCGACCGCATCACCCGGCAAGTTTGTAGCACGCGCACGCTGCGGCTTCAAGGCCGGGGCCATTGATGATTTCGATGTTCCCGCGGCTGTAGTCGATCAGCCTGCGCTGCTTCAGTGCGTGCGCAGCATTGGTGACGCCAACCCGGCGGACGCCCAGCATGTGCCCGATGAATTCCTGGGTGAGACGGAAATGGTCCGAGCCGACCCGGTCGCGCGTCATCAGCAGCCAGCGCGCGAGGCGAGCCTCGACAACGTGGAATCGGTTGCACGCGGCAGCTTGCGCGACCTGAACCATCAATTCATGCGTATAGAGAAGGACGCCCCGTTGCAGAGGCAGGCTTCGCCGGAGTTCCCTGCCGAAGGGCGCGGCCTTCATCCGCATCGCCGTGCCGCCACCCTGCACCAGGGCACGGACCGGGCTCAGGGCGATACCCAGCACGAGCGAAACGCCGACCAGGCCTTCGCGGCCGACCATTCCCACCTCGAGGGCGAGCTGACGATCAACCAGGGTAATCAGGGAGACGAGCGAATCATTGGGGAAGTAGACGTGCCGGATCGCATCGCCGGGTTCGTACAGCACCTCGCCGAACGCCAGCGTGACCGGCTCCAGGCTTGCCAGCAGGCGCCGATATTCCGCGCGCGGAAGCGCGGCCAGCAGTCGGTTGGCGACCGGCACCCGGTCCGCAACCCGCATCAACATGAAACGCGCCCGATCTGCCGTTGCGTTGCTGGAATCCGCAGACGGCATACAAAGAAACCAGGATTCCGATCCGTTGGCGCAAAGGACACCCTTTCCAGCCAAAAGCGATCGCAGCAGGGCGGTGGAAAAGAAAAAAGCTGGCGGTACGACATGCCACGAGGATATGGAAAAAATAGCAGGCCGTCTGTTCGCCAACGAACAGAGTCTACCTGTAGCGGGGAAGGGGTTGTCGTAGGCTGCGCCCACCCCTATGTGCGGCAGCGTACGGACGGCAGCAGCAAAACTATCCTATAAAGAAGGTGCGGTTTTGGTACGGTTTATCGATGGACGGGTCTGAAATTGGACGCGCCCCGACATGCCATGCATTCAGGATTCGCGTCTTTTAAGCATCGGCATCTTATGGAGGAATGAGCAATGAGCACACAAAACGTACCGGGCGAACCGGATTTTCCCGACGTGACCAAAGAACAGCTGATCGCGGATTTCAAGACCGTGGTGTCGGATGCGGAGGCCCTGATCAAGGCCACGGCCAATCAGGGCGGCGAGGCGCTGGCCTCGGTGCGCGCCAAGGCGGAAGCGTCGCTTGCCCGGGCGAAGGCCCAGATGGCTGATGCCGAGGCAGCGCTGCTCGTTCGCGCCAAGGCGGCGGCCAAGGCGACGGATGTCTACGTTCACGAGAATCCGTGGAAAGCGATCGGCATCTCCGCAGGTCTTGCGTTGCTCGTCGGCTTCATCATGGGCCGCCGCTAACCGACCGCCCATGAGCGAACCAACACCGGGTGGGGGGCTGTTCGATTCCCTGAAAGGACTCGCAGCCAGCCTCGTCGCCATCGCACACACCCGGCTCGACCTGCTGTCGACGGATCTGGAGGAAGAGCGGTCGCGGCTGGTGTCGGTGCTGGTGATGTTGTTCGTTGCGCTGTTCTGCCTCGGCGTGGGTGTGGTGCTGCTGGCGATCCTGGTGGCAGTCGCCTTCTGGGATAGCCATCGGCTGCTTGCGCTGGCGGGGCTGACCGGGATTTTCCTGGTGGGCGGTGCGGCGGCGTTCGGGTGTGCACGACACACGCTTAAAACCAAGCCGCGGTTGTTCGCAGCGAGCCTGGCCGAGTTATCCAAGGACCGGCAGCACCTGATGGATCGATCATGAACAGCACGTTAACCCAACTGGCCGAGCGTCGCGAACATCTGGTGGCGCAAGCTGCGGCCCAGCGAACTGCGCTGGCGCAACACGCGGCGCCCTGGCGCGCGCCCCTGGCGCTGGCGGACCGGGGCCTGGACATACTTCGCACCATCAGGCGTCACCCCGCCTGGTTGCTGGGTGCCACCCTGGTACTTGTGGCCTTGCGGCCGGGGCGTGCGGGCAAATTGACCCGGTTTGCCTGGGTCGGGTGGCAGGTCGGGCGCAGGGTGTTCAGGCGCTGAAATCTGAAAAGCTCGATAGTGGGTCACATCACATTCCGCTTGCGGGATTGCAACGTGTAGCAAGCAGGGTCTCTTGATCGAGTCTCTCAATCAAGACACATCGTAGGTTCATCATTAATCAAGGAGCATGATCATGAAAAAGCATAGTCTTTTCGCCGCCGTCCTTTCCGCGTTTCTGCTGGTTTCCGTCGTGGGATGCGCATCGACGTCCAAGTCAGAGGGAACGGGTGAATATGTCGACGACGCCGTCCTGACCACCAAAGTGAAGGCAGCCATTTTCAATGAGCCTGGCCTGAAGTCGTTCGAGATCAACGTCGAGACCTACAAGGGCGTGGTTCAACTGAGCGGCTTCGTCAGTTCCCAGGCCGACATCAACAA
>JAJZRT010001000.1 GCA_021802595.1 Pseudomonadota bacterium | reverse complement strand
AAGCCGTCATCTATACCGACATCGGTCGCGATGGCATGCTCACGGGCGTCAACATCGAAGCCACCCAGCGCCTGGCGCAGGCGCTGTCGATCCCGGTCATCGCCAGCGGCGGCGTGACCAACCTCGACGATGTCCGTGCCCTGTCGACCGTTGCCAAGGATGGCATCATCGGCGCGGTCACCGGCCGTGCCATCTACCAGGGCACGCTCGATTTCGCCGCGGCACAGAAGCTTGCCGACGAACTGGCAGGCGGCGTGTTCGGCGTCTGACTCGAATTTAAGGCGGCCATGCTCGCGAAACGCATCATTCCCTGTCTCGACGTCACCAATGGCCGCGTGGTCAAGGGCGTCAACTTCGTCGAACTGAAGGACGCCGGCGACCCGGTCGAAATCGCGCGCCGCTACAACGAGGCGGGTGCGGATGAGCTGACCTTCCTCGACATCACTGCCTCCAGCGACAACCGCGACCTGATCCTCCACATCATCGAGGCGGTTGCGTCCGAAGTCTTCATCCCGCTGACGGTCGGCGGCGGCGTCCGCGAAGTGGGCGACGTGCAGCGTCTGCTCAACGCCGGGGCCGACAAGGTCAGCATCAACACCTCGGCGGTGATGAACCCGCAACTGGTGAGGGACGCGTCCGACCGCTACGGCAGCCAGTGCATCGTGGTGGCGATTGACGCCAAGCGGGTCGGTGACCACTGGGAAGTCTTCACCCACGGGGGGCGCAACGCCACCGGTCTCGATGCGATCGAGTGGGCGAAGAAGATGGAGAGCCTGGGCGCGGGCGAACTGCTGCTCACCTCGATGGACCGAGACGGCACCAAGAGCGGCTTCGACCTGGCGTTGACCCGAGCCATTTCCGATGCGGTCGACATTCCCATCATCGCCAGCGGTGGCGTCGGTACCCTGCAGCATCTGGTCGACGGGGTGAAGGAAGGTCGTGCCGATGCGGTGCTGGCGGCGAGCATCTTCCACTTCGGCGAGTATGGCATCGACGAAGCGAAGAAATACATGCAGCAGCATGGCATCGAGGTGCGCCTGTGAGCGACTGGCTCGACGCCGTGAAGTGGGATGCGCAGGGACTTGTTCCCGCGGTCGCTCAGGATGCCGCCACCGGTGAGATACTCATGGTGGCGTGGATGAACCGCGAGGCGCTGGAAGAGACGGCGCGCACGCTGCGCGGCGTCTACTGGTCGCGTTCACGCAACCGGCTGTGGCGCAAGGGCGAGGAGTCCGGTCACGTGCAGAATGTCAGCGAAATCCGACTGGACTGCGACAATGACGTCGTCCTGCTGAAAATCGAACAATTGGGGGGCATCGCCTGTCATACTGGACGGCGTTCCTGTTTCTTCCAGAAGCTGGCCATGGATAATCAGGGCGGCGGCCACTGGGTGACGACTGCCCCGGTGCTGAAGAACCCCGACGAGATCTACCGCAAATGAGCGACATCCTCGACCGTCTTGCCGATACGCTGGAAGCGCGCAAGCAGGCGTCGCCAGACAGTTCCTATGTCGCCAGGCTGTATGCCAGGGGTACCGACGCCATCCTGAAGAAAATCGGCGAGGAAGCGACCGAGACCGTGATGGCGGCGAAGGACGACCAGCCCGAAAAGATCATCTACGAAGTCGCCGATCTGTGGTTTCATACCTTGGTGCTGCTGGCGCACAAGGGACTGAAGCCGGCGGATGTGCTGAACGAGCTGGCGCGCCGCGAGGGCCTGTCCGGGTTGGTTGAAAAAGCGAATCGGCAAGGCGAATCGACATGAGCGACTGTATCTTCTGCAAGATCGTTGCCGGTGACATTCCCTCCAGCAAGGTCTACGAAGACGACGAGGTGCTGGCGTTCCACGACATCCATCCGTTCGCGCGGGTGCATTTCCTGATCATTCCGAAATTGCACATTGCGACGCTGTCCGACTGCACGCCCGCACACCAGGCGCTGCTGGGCAGGATACTGCTGCTGGCGCCACGTCTGGCAAAGGAGCAGGGGCTCGACACCGGATTCAAGACGCTCATCAACACCGGACGCGGCGGCGGCCAGGAAGTGTTCCACGTCCACGTTCACGTATTTGGCGGTGGGGATCCCGTCAAACGCAGTTAAATCAAAGGAGAAATCCCATGGGTAGCTTTAGCATTTGGCATTGGCTGATCGTCCTGGTGATCGTGATGCTGATTTTCGGCACCAAGAAACTGCGCAACATCGGCAGCGATCTGGGCGGGGCGGTCAAGGGCTTCAAGGAAGGCATGAAGGAAGATGCGCCGAAACTGGGCGCCAAGGACGAGACCGGACACACCATCGATGCCGAAGTGAAGGACAAACAGCAGAGCTAAGGTGCAGGAAGCGGGATGCGGGCTGGCAGGGCTGGCTTCCTGGAACCCGGGTCTTGTGCCTTGCAACTGAATCATGTTCGATATCGGATTCTCTGAACTGGTCGTCATCGGCGTGGTCGCGCTGATCGTCATCGGGCCGGAACGGCTGCCCAAGGTGGCGCGCGCGGCCGGGCTTCTTTATGGCCGCATGCAGCGTTACGTGTCATCGGTCAAGTCGGATATCAGCCGCGAGATCCAGCTGGACGAAATTCGCCGGGCCGGGCAGAGCTTCAAGGAATCGGTCGAGTCCGCGGCGGCGGGCGTCGAGCAGCAGGCCACGGTGGTGGACGACT
>JAJZRT010000999.1 GCA_021802595.1 Pseudomonadota bacterium | reverse complement strand
TGGCAAGAACCTGTATCCGACCCTGTCGGTGTTCGAGAACGTCGACTTCTTCGGACGGCTTTTCGGCCACGCCCGCCATGAGCGCGAACGGCGCATCGCCGATCTGTTGCAGGCCACCGGATTGTCACCGTTCGCCGAGCGCCTCGCCGGCAAGCTGTCCGGCGGCATGAAGCAGAAGCTCGGCCTCTGTTGCGCGCTGATCCACGATCCCGACCTGCTGATCCTCGACGAGCCCACCACCGGCGTCGACCCGCTGTCGCGACGGCAGTTCTGGGAACTCGTCGAGCGCATCCGTGCCAACCGGCCCGGCATGAGTGTGCTGGTCGCCACCGCCTACATGGAAGAGGCCGCGCGCTTCGACTGGCTGGTCGCCATGAACGACGGGCGGGTGCTCGCCACCGGCACGCCGCAGGACCTGCTGGCGCGCACCGAAACCCGTACGCTCGAAGAGGCCTTCATCGCGCTGCTGCCGGAGGTGCAGCGCGAAGGCTACCAGCACGTGGCAATCCTCCCCCTGGAGGCAGGTGAGCAAACGGAGGTAGCCATCGAGGCGCGCGATCTCACCATGCGCTTCGGCAGCTTCACGGCGGTCGATCATGTCAGCTTCCGGATCAGGAAGGGGGAAATCTTCGGCTTCCTCGGCTCCAACGGCTGCGGCAAGACCACCACCATGAAGATGCTCACCGGGCTGCTGCCCGCGAGCGAAGGACAGGCGTGGCTGTTCGGCCACCCGCTGGATCCCCATGACATCGACACGCGCCGCCGCGTTGGCTACATGACCCAGTCCTTCTCGCTCTATGGCGAACTCACCGTGCGTCAGAACCTGGTGCTGCACGCGCGGCTGTTCGGCATACCGTCGGCACGCATCGGGCCAAGGGTACAGGAGATGGCCGAGCACTTCGGGCTCGCCGAAATGATGGATGATTTGCCGGCCGCGCTACCCCTGGGCGAGCGCCAGCGCCTGTCGCTTGCGGTCGCCATGATCCACGGGCCGGAGATGCTGATCCTCGACGAACCGACCTCCGGCGTCGACCCGGTGGCGCGCGATGCTTTCTGGCGAATCCTGATCGACCTGGCACGCCGCGACAACGTCACCATTTTCATCTCGACCCATTTTATGAACGAGGCCGAGCGCTGCGACCGCATTTCGCTGATGCACGCCGGCCAGGTGCTGGTGAGCGATACGCCGGCAGCGATCATCGAGAAACGCGGCGCGCGCAACCTCGAAGAGGCGTTTATCAGCCATCTCGAGGAAGCGGTGGCGAAGAACCCGCCGGCACCTCCGACTGCCGGAGCCCCCCGGCAACCGCAGGAGCAGGCGGCTCCTGCGGCAGCAAACCTGGCCCCACGCCGCCAGGGTTTTAGTTGGCGTCGTTTGTTCAGCTACACCCGGCGCGAATCGCTCGAACTGCGCCGCGACCCCATTCGTCTCACGCTGGCTTCACTGGGCAGCGTGATGCTCATGCTGGTGCTGGGCTACGGCATCAGCATGGACGTGGAAGACCTCGCCTTTGCCGTGCTCGACCAGGACCAGACCACTCTGAGCCGCGACTACGCCCTCAATCTCGCCGGCTCGCGCTACTTCATCGAACATTCGCCAATCCGAAACCACGCCGAGTTGGACCAGCGCATGCGCGCCGGCGAGATCAGCCTGTCCATCGAGATTCCGCCCGGCTTCGCACGCGACATCGCACGCGGCACGCCAGTGCAGATCGGCGCCTGGATCGATGGCGCCATGCCGATGCGCGCCGAGACGGTGCGCGGCTATGTCCAGGGCATGCACCAGCACTGGCTCACCGCCAAGGCGCGCGAGGCTTACGGTTCAGAGGCGACAGCCGGGCTGTTCAGCATCGAAACACGCTTTCGCTACAACCCGGAGGTGACCAGCCTGCCGGCCATGGTGCCGGCGGTGATCCCGCTATTGCTGATGCTTATCCCGGCGATCCTGAGCGCGCTGTCGGTGGTGCGTGAGAAAGAGCTGGGCTCCATCGTCAATCTTTACGTCACCCCGGTCACCCGGCTGGAGTTTCTGCTCGGCAAGCAGATCCCCTACATCGCGCTTGCCATGATCAATTTCCTGCTGCTCACCGCGCTGGCCGTCTCCCTGTTCGGCGTGCCGCTAAAGGGGAGCTTCCTCGCCCTGGCAGCCGCGGCATTGCTCTATGTGATCGCAGCCACCGCCTTCGGGCTGCTGATGTCGGCCTTCGTGCGCAGCCAGGTCGCCGCCCTGTTCGGCACCGCTCTGCTGACCATTCTTCCGGCCGTGCAGTTCTCCGGGCTGATCGATACCGTCTCCACCCTGGAGGGTGTGGGCGCCTTGATCGGGCAGATCTATCCGACCACCCACTTCGTGACGATTGCGCGCGGCACGTTCTCGAAAGGGCTCGGTTTCATGGATCTCCGGGCGTCTTTTGTCCCGCTGCTGATCGCCGTGCCCGTACTCATCGGGCTCGGCGCAGCCCTGCTCAGGAAGCAGGAGCGATAGGCATGCGATCCGCACACAACATCCTCCACCTGGGCATCAAGGAACTGCGCAGCCTCGTGCGCGACCCCATCATGCTTGTTTTGATCGTTTACGCGTTCACGTTTTCGATCTACACCGCCGCCACGGCAATGCCGGAAACGCTGCACAAGGCGCCTATCGCCATCGTCGACGAGGACCGCT
>JAJZRT010000998.1 GCA_021802595.1 Pseudomonadota bacterium | reverse complement strand
CTCAGGGGGCCGCGTTCGTTCCGGACGCGCATCAGGCCGATGACGGCAGACGTCAGCAACACGCCCGCCGTGACATAGGCGATGAGCTTGGTGCTCAGACCACACTGCAAGCCGGCCTCCCCGATCTCGTCGGTGTTGCCTGTTGAAACGGCGCAGGAAGCGGCGAAATGAATAGTGCAGTCCGCCTAACAGGGAAATCCGCCGGATCGACGAGTTTCCGACACGCCGATCATTGCCAGGCGTCGAAACGCCCTTCGTCTTCCAGTTGACGGAAGCGCGCTTCCAGTGCCTGCATCGTCGCAACGCGCGTCCCCTGCCAGGTCAGCGCCTCGCCGACGAAGCCGTCGGCGAAGAACGGGATCGGCAACCAGTCGCCCCTGGGAAGCGCCTTGCCCAGTCCGTGCAGATAGATCGGCACCACCGGCACGGCCGGCGCGTGTTCCATCAGGTGGGCGATGCCGGTCTTCAGCTCGCTGCGTTTTTCCGGTTCGCCGCGCGAGCCCTCGGGAAACAGGATCAGGATGTCGCCGGCATTCAGGGCGGCCTCGATGTGCGCCAGCGGCGGCTCGCCCGGTTTGGGCCGCCGCGCCAGCGGCAGGATGTGCATGACGTTCAGCGCGAACCAGGCGACCACGCGGTTCTTCAGGAAATAATCGGCCGCCGCCACTGGTCGCAGGCGGTGCAGTTGCGCCAGCGGATACAGGCTCATCAAGAGCAGGGTGTCGAGATGGCTGTTGTGGTTGGCCGCGAGGATCGCCGGGCCGGTCTGCGGCAGGCGCTCGGCGTGGCGCAGGTTGACGCCCAGCACGACGGCGAGGAAAGGGCGCACGACCAGCAGGAAGAACACCGCCTGGATCCAGCGCATCGTCAGTAGTGCAGGTAATAGACGAAGTGGAAGAACAGCGGCGCGGTATAGGTCAGGCTGTCGACGCGGTCGAGGATGCCGCCGTGGCCGGGGATGAGGCTGCCGCTGTCCTTGATGCCGAGGTCGCGCTTCAGTGCCGAGATCGTCACGTCGCCGACGAAGCCGCCGACGCCGATGACGAGGCCGGCAGCGACGGGTTCCCAGCCGGTGAGCGGCGTAAGGTAGGGCGCCGCAAGCCAGGCGACGAACGTGGTTGTCGCCACGCCGCCGACGAAACCCGCCACCGTCTTGCCGGGGCTGACCTTCGGGATGACCTTGCGGCGGCCGGCGAGCTTGCCCCAGACGAACTGCATGACGTCGTTGAACTGGGTGAGGAAGACCAGGAACAGCAGCAGACCTGCGCTGCCTGCCGCCGGGTTGCCGGCGTCCGGCAACGCCAGCAGGAAGGCGGCGTGCGACAGCGAGAACACCGTGGCCATCAGTCCCCAGTGGATCGTTCCGGCGGCCTTGAGGAAGCCCTGCGTCTCGCCGACGATCACCATCTTCAGCGGGATGAACAGGAACAAATAAACCGGGATGAAGATGATGAACATCCCGAACCAGGCGTCGTGGACCCAGAAGTACTGCACGGGAATCGCGAGGTAGGCCCAGAACAGCACGCGGCGGTCGGCACGGCGGGTGGGGATGATGCTGAAATACTCCTTCAGCGCGAGGAAGCTCACCAGCGCGAAGAACACGATCGACAGCGTGCGGTCGACCGCGATGGCCAGGATGAACAGCCCCGCCATCACCCACCACGAACGCATGCGCAGCCACAGCTCGCGGTCGCCCGGCCCCGGCCTGAGCCATTTCTTCAGCCCGATGATGAGCGTGCCCAGCACCAGCAGGGCGAGGATGCCGTAGAGCGCGGCGGCGAGATTAGGCGGCATGCGCCTCCTTCAATGCCCCGCGCGCGCGGTTGACGATGGTCACGGCCAGCAGCGCCAGCATCACGCCCAGCCCCCAGTTGATCCAGTTGCCGGGCTCCACCCCGAGGCCCAGCACCAGGCCGAGCGCGCCGAACCACAGCGCGCGGTCGCTCTTGCCCATCGGCCCCTGGTACTGGCGGCGCGCGCCGATCTGCACCGCGACCACGCCGGTCATTTCCGACATCACCGCCAGCACCACGATGCCCTCGATCAGCGGCACGTAAACCATCGGCACCCAGGCGAGCGGCAGATACAGCGCGGTGTCGGACAGCACGTCGCCGAGTTCGTTGAGGATCGCGCCGAGCTTCGACTGCTGGCCGTGCTCGCGCGCCAGCATGCCGTCGATCGCGTTGAGCCCCATGCGCGCCAGCAGGACCAGCGGCAGGAGCAGCAGCGGCCAGGTCTCGAACGGCCGCCACGCGATCAGCCCGCCGCCGCCGAACGACAGCAGCACGGCGGCGATCGTCACCTGGTTCGCCGTCACGCCGCGGCGCGCGAGCCTGCCGACCAGCGGGCGCAGCAGCGCCTGGAAGCGCGGTTTCAAGTCATAGACGGAGGCCACGGCGGTTTCCCTGAGCAGTTTATGGTTTTGCGCGATTGTAGACGCTGCCGTGCGGGGCGCATATCCCGTAAAATACGGCTTTTGCAGCACCACCCCGCCCATGACCGCACGCCTGCGCGAAATCCCCTACAACTACACCTCGTTCTCCGACCGCGAGATCGTCATCCGGCTGCTCGGCACCGACGCCTGGGACGTGCTGAACACGCTGCGCGGCGAACGCAGGACCGGCCGTTCGGCGCGCATGCTGTTCGAGGTGCTGGGCGGCATCTGG
>JAJZRT010000997.1 GCA_021802595.1 Pseudomonadota bacterium | reverse complement strand
GCTCGGCGGCATCGATGCGAGCGGCACGTTTGCCGCCGAGCTCGATAGGCTGGTTCAGTTGAAGTGTGGTGGTACGCGTCGACCTCTGTGTGTCCTCGATCAGGGTCGAGATTTGCGGATTGGGCCGGACACGTGCCTGAGTGATAGTGGCTTCAACCGCATCCAACTCGCGCCCAGCGGCCGACAGATCAGGGTTGGCGCCAAGCGCCAGTTCCAGTGCCGCCTTCAGGGTGAGCGGGGCAGCCGGCTCGGCGGCACGCGCAGCGCGGACACCACTCGTTTCATAAGCGCCATTACGTCCGGCGTCGACAGTTTGTGCAAAAGATGGGTTGAAAAACAGCGCCGCCAACCCAAGCGGCAATAGACGTCTTCGCATCGAATTCTCCAAAATGACAAGGATGAATCCGGCGAAACGGAATCGCGCAGGCTAAAAAGTGCGTGCTAGCTTGATGAGTGGCATCCGTCTCGCCGTATTAGGCGAGAGCGGACCACTTGGGACGTTCGGGTCTGTCCAGAGCGAGGGATGGATAAGTCGCTTCGTTGCGTCGCAGCGAGGGCTGTGAGGGTGGAACCGAGGCGTGGAAAGCAGCCTCGTTCAAGAAGCCCAGGAAGCCAGACATATGGCAGTGATCGTGCCCGAGGTTGAATTTCTCGGGCTGCTTGTCTGGGTCGGGTTTTGCGGATGAAGCCTTGTGCTCATCATCGTGATGGCCGAAGTGCTGTGCGGCTTGGTCCTGCTCGTGCCCGCAATACTCGGCCACCGCGGCCCAGGATATCTGGAGCGGTAGCAGGCACAGCATAAGGGTCACGAGAAACCGTCGCATGGCCGAACTATAAGTACTGCGGACTTATCCTGTCAATGATGCAGTTGGTACCTTTCAGGTTGCTTTGCGTAGTATTGCAGTTGGCTTTTGACTCCGCCGATGTCTATGGATGTCATGGCCGTCCTGCGACTGGAACTGCTTGGATGATATCGCTCACATAAATCCACCCCGCCATGGCTTGGCCAGTTCGAGCGGTGCGCGCGATGATGTCCACCAGTTCGTTCACCTGGTGATCCTCGCAAACCAGTTCCAGCTTGGATTCGTGAATGACCTCTTCGGCGAGTTCGACGGAGTAGTGCTGCTCCCTGGCATCCACCGCCTTCAGCAGGCTTTGCACCGGGATGACACCGAGGTTGTGGCAGCCGGCATTCGCATTGCATTGCCCCGATTCCTTGAGGGCGCGAATCACGTCGCCGATACGGTGGTTGTGGATGTAAGCCTTGATTTCTTTCATGCGTTTTCTCCTGTCTGGTGATTGCGTGCGGCCTCTTCAGACCGCACGTTTCCGGTTTACTTCGCTTGTTTGCGTTCGCGGCGTTGTTCCACCCATTCGTACATCAATGGCAACAGCAGCAAGGTCAACGCAGTGGAAGTGAACAGTCCCCCCACCACCACCGTCGCCAGCGGACGCTGGGTCTCCGCCCCGACGCCGCTGGAGAGCAGCATCGGCACCAGGCCGAAGATGGCGATGGAGGCCGTCATCAACACCGGCCGCAGCCGCAGCGCAGCGCCTTGCTTGACCGCCTCTCTGATTGAGAGTCCCTGTCGCCGCTGGTCGTTGAGGAAGGACACCAGTACGATGCCGTTCAGCATCGCCACCCCGAACACGGCGATGAAGCCGATCGCCGACGGCACCGACAGATACTGCCCGGTGATGAACAAACCGATCACACCGCCGATGATGGCGAACGGCACGTTGGCGATGATCAGCGTGGCATAGGTGAGCGAATTAAACGCCGTATACAGCAGGATGAAGATCAGCCCGATGGTGAGGGGCACGATTAGCGCGAGCTTGGCCATGGCGCGCTGCTGGTTCTCGAAGGCGCCGCCCCACTCGACCCAGTAGCCAGCCGGCATCTTCACCTGCTGCTTGATCTTCGCCTGCGCCTCCTTCACGAAGCTGTCCACGTCGCGTCCTTTGACGTCCATCTGGATCACGGCATAGCGCTGCAACTGCTCGCGTCGTACGAAGGAGTAGCCTTCATCTAGTTCCACCGTCGCCACTGCGGACAACGGCACCAGCGCGCCACTGCGGGTACGGATCGGGATGTTGCTGATGGCTTCCACGCTGTTGCGGAAATCGGGGGCGAGCCACACCTGGATGTCGAAGCGCTTCACCCCGTCGATCAGGGTGGAAACGGCCTTGCCGCCGATGCCGGCCTGCACTATCTCCAGGATGTCGTCGGCGTTGAGTCCCAAGCGCGCCGCCGCTTCGCGGTTCACCTTCACCACCATTTGCGGTTTGCCCTTGTTGGCTTCCAGGGAAAGATCGGCCACGCCGGGCACTTTGTCCAGCACGGACTTGATCTCGGCTGACAAGCGATCCAGCGCGGCCAAGTCCTCGCCGTAGAGCTTCAAAGCCAGAGTGGCGCGCACGCCGGAAATCAATTCCTCGACGCGCATCTGGATCGGTTGCGTGGCGGCGATGACGGAGGTTGGCACCTGTTTCTCCAACACCTCTTGCATTTCCCGCGTCAACTCCGGAAAGGAAATCGGCTTCGGCCATTGCTCATGAGGCTTGAGGTCCACCAGGATTTCCATGTAGTTGACGTCCGCCGTCTCGCCTTTCTCCGCGCGCCCGATCATGGCAATGGCGGATTTCACCTGGGGGAAACGCTTGAGTTCG
>JAJZRT010000996.1 GCA_021802595.1 Pseudomonadota bacterium | reverse complement strand
GAGCGTGCCGTATTCGGCCAGCCATTTCACTGCGGTTTTCGGCCCGCATTTGGCCACGCCCGGGACGTTGTCGACCGTGTCGCCGATCAGCGTGAGGTAGTCGATGATGCGCTCGGGCGGCACGCCGAACTTGGCGGCGACGCCGGCCTCGTCGAGCGTTTCCAGGCTCATGGTGTTGACCAGCGTCACATGGTCGTCGACGAGCTGCGCCATGTCCTTGTCGCCGGTGGAGACGATGCTGCGGATGCCTTTCTGCGTGGCGTGCCGCACCAGCGTGCCGATCACGTCGTCGGCCTCGACGCCGTCGATGACGACGAGCGGCCAGCCCTCGGCGCGGATCGCTTCGTGCAGCGGTTCGATCTGGCTGCGCAGGTCGTCCGGCATCGGCGGACGGTGCTCCTTGTAGGCCGGATAGAGATCGTCGCGGAAGGTCTTGCCCTTCGCGTCGAACACGCAGGCGATATAATCCGCCGCATGGTCCTTCCGCAGCTTGTGCAGCATGGAGAGCACGCCCTTGATCGCATTGGTCGGCTCGCCAGCCTTGTTGCGCAGGTCGGGCAGCGCATGAAATGCGCGATACAGGTAGGACGAGCCGTCCACCAATAACAGGATTTTCCTGGGCTGGCTTACATTAGAATCGTTCACGAGGCGCTCGAAAATGCACTTGGATAAATTGCCTGCCACCGCTGACCCGGGGCGCACCGCCGAGATCAATTACTCGGCACGCGAGTCATGGCGGATGCTGGGAATTATGGCAGAGTTCGTCGAGGCGACCGAACGGCTGGCCTCCATCCGCCCGGCCGTGTCGATTTTCGGCAGCGCACGCACGCCGCCGGACCATGCGTATTACATGCAGACCGAAGACATAGCGCGCAAGTTGTCGGATGCCGGCTTCTCGGTCGTCTCCGGCGGCGGCCCCGGCATCATGGAAGCGGCCAACAAGGGCGCGTATTTCGGCAAGTCGCCGAGCGTCGGCCTCAACATCCAGCTGCCGCACGAACAGTCCTCCAATGCCTACCAGGACATCAGCCAGACCTTCCAGCACTTCTTCGCGCGCAAGGTCATGTTCGTCAAGTTTGCCGCCGCCTACGTCGTCATGCCCGGCGGCTTCGGCACGCTGGACGAGCTCTTCGAGGCGCTGACCCTGGTGCAGACCGGGAAGATAGCCGGCATCCCCATCATCCTGGTCGGCTCGAAATTCTGGGCAGGGCTGGCTGCCTGGGTGAAGGACAGGCTGGTCGCCGAGGGCATGATTTCGCCCGAAGACGTCGACCTGCTGCGCATCATCGACCAGCCGGAAGAAGTGGTCGACGCCATCTTCAGCCATTATGAAAAGCGCGGCTTCATGCCCTCGCTGGCCGAACGCGAAATCCAGCTCAATCTGTGAGTGGCCGTCGCATCTCTCATCTAAGCTAATACTATTCTTCGCCTTACTCTGGAGCCTGTCATGCGCTATCCCGTTCTGCTGTTGACCCTGCTGTTGAGCGGTCTTGCCGTTGCGGCCGACCCGTCCGAGCGGCCGCCGGGGCTCACGCCCGTGCCGGATGGTGCGCCGGGGCCCAACGATGCACCGCCCGTGACGATCAAGCCGAGCAGCCAGGGAGGGCGCGTCGTCGAATACCGTGCCCATGGCAAGCTCTACATGCTCAAGGTCATCCCCAAGGTCGGCAAGCCGTATTACCTCATCGACCCGCGCGGAGATGGCCGTTTCGAGAGGCAGGAGACCTTGCCCGGCCTGCAGCCGCCGCAGTGGGTGATCAAGGAGTGGTGATCAAGGCGTTCTGAATCTTTGCATGCGCGTCGGTTAAAATCGGCCGCATGAATACTGCTTCCAATCAAGACGTCCCGCGCAAGGTCGCGGCCAGCCAGGGGTTTCAGTGGGTGGTCGCCGGCTTTCGCCTGTATCGCAAAAATCCCTTGTTGCTGTCTGCCGCGTTCGGCCTGCTGTTCGGCGTGGTGATGGCGCTCGGCCTCATTCCCCTGGTGGGCGGTTCGCTGTCGGACCTGGCCTCGCCCTTGATGGTGGCCGGGTTCATGGCGGCATATCGCGCACTCGACGAGGGCCGCGAACTCGAACTGCCGCATTTCTTGGCCGGGGTGCGCGGGCCGCTGATCCCGCTGATGACCGTCGGGGCGGTGCAGTTGCTGGGCGCGC
Source organism: Pseudomonadota bacterium (assembly GCA_021802595.1). The sequence continues at coordinate 516 of JAJZRT010000996.1, read as the reverse complement.
TGGTGATCGGGCAGATCATGCTTGCCATGGGCTTCGATCCGCAGGCGGTGATGGACGCCGCCAAGGGCGGCAAGGCGTCACCGGCCGAGATGCAGGCCATGATGAACCAGGCCCTGCCAGCAGTGCTCGTCGGGATGGCGCTGTTTACCCCGCTGATCATGGCGACCTGGTTTGCGCCGGCGCTGATCCTGTTCGGCGGCGCGCGCCCGGCTACCGCGCTGGGCGTGAGCCTCAAGGCCGTCGCCCGAAACTGGGTTGCAATGCTGACGAACAGCCTCGCCCTCGGCCTGCTGCTGTTCATTGCCGCGCTGGTGCCGATGCTGCTGGGTTTGCTGGTGGCGATGCCGGTCCTGTTCGGTTCGCTGTATGCCTCGTATCAGGCGATCTTTGCGGTATGGGCGGACGACACCGTGCCGGCTCAGGCGGGCGACAACTTGGCGTAAGCCAGCGCCAGCCACTTGGTGCCGGCATCGCGGAATTTCACCTGCACCCGCGCGTCGGGGCCGCGCCCCTCGA
>JAJZRT010000995.1 GCA_021802595.1 Pseudomonadota bacterium | reverse complement strand
CGTCGTGGCCGATTCGGTGGCCGTGAGCGAGCTCGACGAAACCCGTGCCAAGGCCCGGGGGCTCTTGCGGGCACTGGATTTCGCATGATCCTCGTCAACGGGCATCCGGCAGACACGGTGGATGCCCGCGATCGCGGGCTGGCCTATGGCGACGGTGTGTTTCGCACCCTGCGCACGCAGGCGGGCCTGCCGCTGTGGTGGCGCGATCATTGCGCCAGGCTGGCGGCCGACTGCGCGGCGCTGGGACTGGCGTGCCCTGACGAGGCCGTCCTCCACGCAGAAGTCTGCCGTGTGGCCGGGGAGGCGGAGGGGGTCGTCAAGATCATGTTGACGCGCGGCGCCGGGGCGCGCGGCTATGCGCTACCACAGGTCCAGGCGGTCACCCGGGTGGTGCTTTCCGCCCCCCTGCCGGCGCATGCGCAGCCTGATGCGCCGCGCGATATCAACGCGCGCTGGTGCGACCTGCGTCTGGCGCGGCAGCGCCGACTGGCCGGAATCAAGCATCTGAACCGGCTGGAGAACGTGCTCGCGCGCGCAGAGTGGAACGACCCGGCGATTGTCGAGGGACTGCTGTGCGACGACCTGGGCAACGTGATCGGCGGCGTGATGAGCAATCTTCTGGTCATGAAGCAGGGCGAGCTGTTCACCCCCGATCTGGCCGAATGCGGCGTCGCGGGCGTGGCCAGGACGCGCCTGCTGCGCGCCGCGCCGCGACTGGGCATCCCGACCCATATCGATCGCCTGCCGCCAGCGGCTATACTCGCTGCCGATGAAGTGATGATCTGCAACAGTGTCATCGGCGTGCGGCGCGTGGCCAGGCTGGATGACGTGACTTGGCCGCCTGCGGGCTGGACGGCCGCCCTGAATGACGCCCTGTATGAGAACCTGGAATAAACGATTGTTGATGCTTGCCGGCCTGGCTTTGCTGGCGGGCGCTGGTGGACTGGCCTGGTACGGCCACCAGCCCTTGTCCATCGCGCCGTTGCCGAAAACCTTCAACGTGGTGCCCGGAACGAATTTGCGGACCCTGAGCACGCTGCTCGAGCGTGAGGGCGTGATCCGCAATGCGCAGGTATTCTGGCTGCTCGGGCGTGTGCTGGGCGATGCGGGAACGCTCAAGGTGGGCGTATATGTTCTCGACAGGCCGCTGACGCCGCTGGAGTTGTACGCCAAGATCCAGCGCGGCGACGTCTCGCAGGCGATCGTGCAGTTCATCGAAGGCTGGAACTGGCACGAGGTGCAGGCCGAACTTGCCGCGCAGCCGATGCTGAAGAACGACAGCGCTGGCATGAGCGAAGCCGACATCCTGCAGGCCATCGGTGCGGAGGAGAACCATATCGAGGGCCTGCTGTTCCCCGACACGTATTTCTATGCCCCGCAGGCGTCCGATCTCACCGTGCTGCGCCGCGCCTATCGCCGGCAGCACGAGAAGCTCATGGCCGCCTGGGAAGCCCGCGCGCCCGGGCTGCCCTATCACACGCCGTACGAAGCACTGATCATGGCGTCGATCGTGGAAAAGGAAACCGGCACGGCCTACGAACGTCCGCAGATCGCCGGCGTGTTCCTGAACCGGCTCAGGCTGGGCATGCGCCTGCAAACCGACCCGACTGTGGTCTATGGGCTGGGTGATCGCTATGACGGCAAGCTGCACAAGGTCGATCTGCAGCGCGACACCCCCTACAATACCTACACCCGAGCCGGGCTGCCGCCGACGCCGATTGCGATGCCCAGTGAGGCCGCGATCGAGGCTGCGCTCCATCCGGCGCAAACGGACGCCCTCTATTTCGTCGCGCGCGGCAACGGCACCCATGTCTTTTCCAGCACCCTCGAAGCGCACAACCGCGCGGTGAACCGCTATCAGCGATGACGAAACCCGGTAAATTCATCACCCTCGAAGGCGTCGATGGCGCCGGCAAGAGCACCCACCTGAACTTCGTCGCCGACTGGCTGCGCCGACAGGGCAGGGAGGTCGTCGTCACCCGCGAGCCCGGCGGCACGCCGCTCGGCGAGATCCTGCGCGAACTGCTGCTGCATCGCGAGATGGATGCCGACACCGAGTTGCTGTTGATGTTCGCCGCGCGGCAGGCGCACCTGGCTGAACTGATCCTGCCGGCACTCGCCCGCGGAACGTGGGTGGTGTCCGACCGCTTCACCGATGCCAGCTACGCCTATCAGTGCGGTGGACGCGGCATCGCTGAGGGCCGCATTGCCGCGCTGGAAACCTGGGTGCAGCGCGGTTTCGCACCCGACCTAACCCTCCTGTTCGACGTGCCGCCCGAGGTGGCGGAAGCGCGCCGCTCGGCCGCGCGCACCGCCGACCGTTTCGAGCGCGAGGCCGACAGCTTCTTCAGCCGCGTGCGCAATGCCTATCTCGATCGGGCGCGCGCCGAACCCGCGCGCATCCGGGTGCTGGACGCGCGCCACGGCATCGCCGAACTGCAGGCCGAGATCGGCGAATTGCTGAAAGGGCTGGGGTGAGCGCGCCTTACCCCTGGCTGGACGTCCCCTGGCGCCGCCTGCTGGCGACCCGTGCGCGTCCGGCGCAGGCCCTGCTGCTGGCAGGGCCGCGCGGGGTCGGGAAGGGCGCGCTGGCACGGGCGTGGGCGCAGGCCCTGCTGTGCGAGGCGGCGCAACCGGACGGGGCGGCCTGTGGTCAGTGCCCGGCCTGCCAC
>JAJZRT010000994.1 GCA_021802595.1 Pseudomonadota bacterium | reverse complement strand
GGTTGCTGTTGACGAGGATGACCTTGTAGCCTTCCTCGCGCAGCGCCTTGCATGCCTGCGCGCCGGAGTAGTCGAATTCGCACGCCTGCCCGATGACGATGGGGCCGGCGCCGATGATGAGGATGCTTTTTAAATCAGTGCGCTTGGGCATGGTCGGCCATCAGCTTGATAAATCGGTCGAACAAATAGCTCACGTCGTGCGGGCCGGGACTGGCTTCGGGATGCCCCTGGAAGCTGAAAGCTGGCGCATCGGTACGGGCAATCCCCTGCAGCGAGCCGTCGAACAGCGAGACATGAGTGCTTCGAATATTGGCGGGCAACGTCGCCGCATCCACTGCAAAGCCGTGGTTCTGGCTGGTGATCGCGACCCGTCCGCTGTCGAGGTCCTTCACCGGATGGTTGGCGCCGTGATGACCGAATTTCATTTTCACGGTCTTGGCGCCCGAGGCGAGCGCGAGCAGCTGGTGGCCGAGACAGATGCCGAACGTGGGGATCTTCGCCGCCACCAGTTCGCCGATCGCCTTGATCGCGTAATCGCAGGGCTCCGGGTCGCCAGGACCGTTGGAAAGGAAAATGCCATCCGGCTTCAGCGCCAACGCCTCCGCCGCGGTTGCGGTGGCCGGCAGGACGGTCAGCCGGCAGCCGCGCTCGGCCAGCATGCGCAGGATGTTGCGTTTGACGCCGTAGTCGAAGGCGACGACGTGGAAGCGCGGCGCGTCCTGCCTGCCGTAGCCGGCACCGAGCTTCCATTCGGTTTCGTTCCACTCATAGGCCTTCGGCGCGCTTACCACCTTCGCCAGGTCCATGCCGGCGAGGCCGGGGAACGCGCGCGCGGCCTCGATCGCCTTGGCCTCGTCCACCGCACCGGCCATGATGCAGCCCGCCTGGGCGCCCTTCTCGCGTAGGATGCGCGTCAGTCGCCGCGTATCGACGTCGGCAATGGCGACGATGTTCTGGCTCTTGAGGTAGTCGGGCAGCGACTGACCGGCACGGAAGTTCGAATGCAGGCGCGGTACGTCGCGCACCACCAGACCTGCGGCGTGGATGCGATCCGCCTCGACGTCCTCGGCGTTGACGCCGGTGTTGCCGATATGGGGATAGGTCAGCGTGACGATCTGCCGCGAATAGGAGGGGTCGGTGAGAATTTCCTGATACCCGGTCAACGCGGTATTGAATACCACCTCGCCGGTCGTGATGCCGTCGGCACCGATCGACAGGCCGCGAAACACCGAGCCGTCAGCTAAAACCAGGATGGCAGGTTGGGGTCGAGACAAGGAAGACTCCGCTGGGCAAAAAATCGGGCGTGGCGCAGGTGACAAAATTCAGGCGAGCCGCTCGCGCGAACCCGCCTGAATTTGAATGTCGTCATTGTAGCCGATCCGGAGCCCGGCTTCAATGCATGACCGCGCTTTCGCGGCCGGCTACCGGCCCGTTCAGGGCTGGAGATGGTCGAGCCCGCCGTCCATGTCGAGTTCGGTCAATTCGGTGAAACCGCCGATGCATTTACCTTCCACCACGATCTGCGGCACGGTGCGTGCGCCGTTGGTGACGACGGCAAACTCCTTCATTGCCTCGCGGTCGAGATCGATGCGGACTTCGTCGTAGCCGATGCCGCGCTTGTCGAGGAAGGCCTTGGCCTTGACGCAGATGGGGCAGGTGCCGGTGCTGTAGACCTTGACGGCGTTCATGGTGGATTCCTGTTGCTTACGGGTTATTTCAGATTCAACACGTCGCGCATGTCATACAGGCCCGGCGCGCGTCCCTGCAGCCACTTGGCGGCACGCAGCGCGCCCTGTGCGAAGGTGGCGCGGCTGCTCGCCTTGTGGGTCAGCTCGACGCGTTCGCCGATGCCGGCGAACAGCAGCGTGTGATCGCCGACGATATCGCCGCCGCGCACGGTGGCGAAGCCGATGGTTTTGGGGTCACGCTCGCCGGTAACGCCTTCGCGCCCGTAGACGGCGCAACTGGCCAGATCGCGGTCGATCGCACGCGCCACCGCCTGCCCCAGCCCAAGTGCGGTACCGGACGGCGCATCGACCTTGTGGCGATGATGCGCCTCGATGATTTCGATGTCGTAGCCGTCTTCGAGTACCTGGGCGGCGAGCTCGGCCAGTTTCATCAGGAGGTTCACGCCCACGCTCATGTTGGGGGCGAACACGACGGGAATCCGCTGCGCCGCCGCGGCGATGCGCGCCTTGCCGGCCTCGTCGAACCCCGTCGTCCCGATGACCAGTGGGACGCCTGCCGTGACGCAGGCGTCGAGATAACCGAAGGTGGCTTCGGGGCGGGTGAAGTCGATCAGCGCATGCGCGCCCTGCAGGGCGGCAGCCGGCTGATCCGTCACGAGCACCCCGCTGGCAGCCCCCCAGGCCGCGCCCGCATCCTGTCCCACCAGCGGGCTGCCCGGGCGATCGATGGCCGCACCGAGCATACTGCCGTCATCGGCCTCCACCGCTTCGAGCAGGGCGCGCCCCATCCGGCCGGACACGCCGGCAATCGCAATCCGCACGCTCACGGCCGGCCATCCTTCAGGGTCGACAGGACCTTCTCTTCCGTGATCAGCCAGCGGCCGTCACGCTCGACCATGCGCACCTGCTTGAGGACGGCATCGTGATAACTGCCGGCTCGATAATATTGCTTGAAGGTCACCGTCGCGGTGCCATCGCTGCCCTG
>JAJZRT010000993.1 GCA_021802595.1 Pseudomonadota bacterium | reverse complement strand
GGCGACGGCCTCGTGCAGGTCACTGTAGTGGAAATCGTAACAGCTTGCCTGGTCGATCAGTGCCGTGCCGACGCGAAAACCGTCTGCGCCGAGATGACTGTAGTTGAAGGCATTCTGCGCCAGGAACATGAAGGTCTGGGCCTGCGAGCGCGGCGTCAGGGTCGTGGGGGCACCGGCTTCCCATTTGGGAAAGATGACCCAGCCAGGGCGTGCGGTTTCGTGCTGGCGCAGTACGCTGTCGCGCGGCGGGCGCATGTGTGCCACCGTGCCCTTGATCGTGTCGTGCGAGGCGCGATTGATGAAAGTGTCGGGGCTGAATCCGCGAATGATGTCGATCGACTGGTTTTTCAGGCTGACCGGGCGCGGGAGCGCATGGATCAGGCCGGTCTTGCGGTGGATCAGGGTCAGTTCGTCGGACAGCAGACGCCAGCCCGACAGCACCAGGCCGGCCGTCAGCGTGCTTTTGCCGGAACCCGGCGGCGCCGGCAGAATGGCCGCCAGGCCGTTTTTCTCGACCACGGCTGCGTGAATGATGAGGTAGTGATGCGCCTGCGTCGACACGCACCAGTTGAGCCCCCATTCCAGCATCGGGAACGCCTGATCGCGCGGCAGCGGCTTGAATGGGCGCATGCCGTCGAAGGAAAAACTGACCTGGGGGCGTAGCCAGCGACGCAGGGTCGGGGGTGGGTTCACCGAGACGTGGAAATCGGCGAAGGCTTCATGCGTGCTGCGCACCTCGAACTGGCCGTAGAGCTCGGCGAGGCCTTCGGCCACGGCGGGTATGCGCGACTGCACCTTGAGCGAGAACGGACCGGTGCGCATCCAGACGCCGTCACCGGCCAGTTGGCGACGCAGTTCGGCAGGGGGGAGTTGCAGCAGTTTCATGGGGTTTGCAGCAGGCCGCTCTTGCGCAGGCTGGCCAGCGCATCCTCGGTCAGCGCCTGAAACTGGGGGCTGGGCGCGACGTCAAGTCGTGCAGCCAGAACCGCTGCCAGTTCGGTCGAGGTGAGGCCGGGGCGGTCGAGGCAGATATGGTAAAGCGCCAGCGTCAGCGGTTTGAGGTAGTGGGTGTCGCCGGATGCCGCATCGTAGACGACCGCTTCGTCTCCCCAGCTCTTGAACAGGCGCGCCGGGGGCGGCGCAGCAGGCCTCATCGAATCAGTTCAAGGGACAGCCGCGCTCGTTCAGCATGGCAAGCGAATCCTTCAGCTCGCCGGCGCGATGCAGGTTGTTGCGGAACAACGCGGTCAGTTCGCCCGGCGTGTAGCCGTAGTTCACGCCGGGATGCGCTGCGCTGAGCAGGGCGGCAACGGCGTGAAAGCCGAGGTTGGGCGAGATCGGGTCGCAGCCCATCTTGCCGATCGCGTTGCCGTTGGGCTTGAGACTGCAGTTGGGCTGCTCGGCGTCTGGCGTGCAGTTGCCGTCGCCCTGCAGGCCCAGAACCTGGAGCAGGGTGTAGGGCTGGTTGTTTTTCGGGTTGATGTATTGCGTCACGCCGAAGACGGCGTTGAACGAATCGTTCGGGCTGTAGCCGGTCGCGGCCCAGGAATCGAGGTGTTGGCATTGCTTCCAGTAGCCCGGGGTGCAGCCTTCGCAGGTGACCTTGGGGGCGGACAGGTTGCCGGACGCCATGCCGGAAATGCTGCACTGGTTGGCCCATACCGGGCGGCTTGCCAGGGTGAAGACGGCCGATGCGCCGAGCGCTGCGCCGGTCAGCTTGCGGCGGCCGTGGTCCACGCTGTCGTCGCGGGAGGTCTCGGGCGGAGTGTCCTGGTTGTCGGAATTCTGGTCAGACATGGCAAGCCTCGATGATTGTTTGGGTTCGACGCTAACTTGAGCAAGAATCGCACCAATATACAGCGGACGGCCTGAAATGCCCATTGGCAGGCGGTTGCGGCAGTTCCTGCGGGGGGGAGAGAGGGGCGGCGGTGTAAATTATTCCGACAGTTCGCCGCCGCTGACCCGCTCGATGCCGGCCAGGTCGCGCCAGCTTTGCGGCTGGGCGAAACCGTGCGCCTGCAACAGGGCACGCACGGCGGCAGCCTGATCGTGGCCGTGTTCCAGCAGCAGGGTGCCGCCGGGACGCAGGTGGGCGCGTGTCTCGGCGATCAGCCGGCGCAGGTCGTCGAGGCCGTCCATGCCCGAGGCCAGCGCGGTCAGGGGCTCGAAACGCACGTCGCCGCGCGACAGATGCGGGTCGGCCGCGGGGATATAGGGCGGGTTGCTGACGATGAGGTCGAAGCGGCGTCCGGCAAGGGCGCCGAACCAGTCGCTGTTCAAAAACTCGACAGGGGCGTCGAGGCTTGCTGCGTTGCGGCGAGCGACGGTGAGTGCGGCGGTCGAACGATCGGCTGCGGTGACGCGCGCGCGGGGGCGCTCGAGCGCCAGGGTGATGGCGATGCAGCCACTGCCGGTGCCGAGATCGAGCACGTCTGCGGCTTGTTCGGGCGGCACGCGCGCGAGCGCCAGTTCGACCAGCAGTTCGGTGTCCGGGCGCGGGATCAGGACGTCGGGCGAAACCTGGAACGGGCGGCCGTAAAACTCGCGGCAGCCGGTGAGGTAGGCGACCGGTTCGCCGGCCAGCCTGCGCGCGAGCAGGGTTTCGAAGTGCGCGGCCTGCGCTGCAGTCGGCGCATCGGTGTCGTGCGCGATCAGCCAGGCCGGTGCCACGTCCCA
>JAJZRT010000992.1 GCA_021802595.1 Pseudomonadota bacterium | reverse complement strand
CACAACACCGGGGTGTACGCGATCTATGTCGGCTTCAACAGCTCCGAGGTACGCACCGAGTCGATCTTCAATCCTTTTTCCTACGAGGTGCACGACGCCGAGGACCTGGTGAAGCCGGGCTACACGGCGCGGCATTTCGTCACGGTGCCGTACGAGGAAAAGATGCGTGCCGTCGCCTGGGTGCGCGCCATGGTCCAGACCGGGCCGCTGCGGCATTACCTGCCGCCGCACTGGATCAGGCTGATGGACGAGGAACGCACAAGCTGGCAGCCGCTGGCGGCAGGCCGCATCGACGCCATTGTGCAAGGCTTCAATACCTTGCGCGGCATCGAGGCCTACTACCTGCGCAACGCAGCGATTTCACTTTCGGAAGGCATCGTGCGGGCATCGTACAACTGCGACGGCACCTATATCGTGCGGGCGGATTATTTCCCCGAGTTCGTGCGCATCAACACGCCGTAATGTTTCATTCGACAAGGATGTCTGGTGATCAGCAGCGCACCGGTGCTGTCCGAGGTCGCGCTGTGGACGGCCGGGCCGGGTCTGCCGGGATTGGCCGCGCGCCAAGCAGCAGAAATCGGTCGTGTACCAACGTCGATCGAGCAAGGCAGCACGAAGAAAACGCTAAAGCGGTAACGACCGCTTGCGTTACCGCCCAGCACGCAGCCCGTACGGTTGCGGACGCGCATTTCAGCCTTTTGCGGCTGGGGAATGCCGTTTTGTCGCGGAAATGATTCCCGGCCAACCTCCTTTACCCGATCCGATTTCTATACTGGGACCTCGCTAGGGAAGCGCTGAACAAGTTGATTCCGCTCATGGTTCGACAGGCTCACCACGAACGGAATCAACAAGTTGTCGTTCGTCCTGAGCTTGTCGAAGGACCTGTTCAGCGCTTCCCTAGGGAACGGCAGGATGGAGGGACGGGACATGGCCAGATGGATATTCGAACCGGGACATTCCGCCGCCGCGTTTGCCGTACGGCACATGATGGTTTCGCACCTGCGCGGTTCCTTCAAGAACGTGCGCGGCCGCATCGACTTCGAGCCGGACAGGCCGGTAGACGCCGCCGCCGTCGAAGCCACGATCGATGCGGCGGGCATCTGGTCGGGGGACGACGCGCGCGACGCGCACCTGCGCGCGCCGGATTTCCTGGACGTGGAGACATACCCGGAGATCGCCTTCCGCAGCACCGGGGTGCACTGCGTGGGCGAAGCCGATTTCAGGGTGACGGGTGATCTCGTCCTGCATGGCGTGACCCGGCCAGTCGTGCTGGACGCGCATTATCTGGGGCGCTGGCAGTGCCCCTACTGGGAAGGCGGCCGTGACCTGGGGCCGACGACCCGCATCGGTTTCGTCGCCACTACGGCGATCGACCGCCATCACTTCGGCGTGCGCTGGAATGTGCCGCTGGATCGTGGCGGTGTGGTCGTGGGCGATGAGGTGGCGATCACGCTGGACGTCGAGGCCATCCTCGAGTCCGATATGCAGCGGATTGCCGGGAGGCTGCGCGGGCCGTGAGTGCCGGCTTTCGGGCTCGACGCAGGCCCCCGCTTATCCCCGGGTAAGCACCCGTTCGGTCTGATGCACGATTTCCTGGGCGGTGGCGCTGTCCGTCAGCAGGCCGTTGCTGGCAATGACGCGCATCCGGGTGGTTTTCGTGGTGAGGGGTTCCAGCAGCACTTCGATATCGCGATCCTTGGCCGTCGCATTGATTACGCGCTCGCCCCCGTCATTGGTCGAACGCGAGACGACTTTCACGCCCATGTCGTGCATGGCCTGGACGCTGCCGAATTCCACCATCTTCATGGGCGCCGTGAATGTCCTGTAGATGATGCCGTTGATGGTGTGCGAGACACCCATGCTGGCGCCGAGGGAGGCCGCGGTGAGCGTGATGGGGGAGCACCCGGCCGTCCCGGCCACCAGCACAAGGACGGCGAGGGCGGAACGGGCTTGCTGGAAACGACGTCGGGTCATGTGCATGTCGGGTACGTGCCAAATCGTGAGGGTTGCCGTGAATGCCCGGGTGAGCCCGGCTGGGCCGGGACTCAGGCCAGGATGACTGGATAACGGCAATCCGGGCGCCCGGGTTTAGGCCGGGCAAGCGGGACGCCGGATACCGCAGCCCGGCGACGGCCGCGACGGCCGCCGGCGCTCCCTTCGCCAGCCAGTTACTCGGCCCAGGCGAGCGATTGCAATTGGACTCCTACATGGACTCCCCCTATCACGCAACGGTAGTTCGCTATTGGGGGCTGTCCAACGAGACGCCGTGGGGGCTGATGACGGTCCTGCGCCTGGCCGACGAACTGGGGTTGCCGCGCCCGGTTTCGGCATGCTGTCCGGAAAATACCTGCGCGACGCCAGGGCACCGGGGCGGGCCTCTTCGGCGGGTTCGCCAGCCGCTACGGCAGGCCCAACACGGCGCCGGCCGTGGCAGCGTACGCAGCGCTCGCGGACCGACATGGCCTCACCCCCGTCCAGTTGGCGCTGGGGTTCACCGCCGGCCGCTGGTGCGTCGGCAGCACGATCATCGGCGCCACCACGATGGCGCAGTTGCAGGAGAATCTGGCCGCCGTCGAGGTCAGGCTATCGGCCGGGATTCTCACGGACATCGAGCGCATCCATCTGCAGCTTCCCAACCCGGCGCCGTGAATGCCGGATCGCGGGCAACGGCGGCCC
>JAJZRT010000991.1 GCA_021802595.1 Pseudomonadota bacterium | reverse complement strand
GCGACAGTGCCTTGCGCCAGGGCATGCCGGTGACGATCGAGGTCGATGCGAAAGCCGGCACCCGTATCCCGGCGGGGGAGCGTTGAAATGCAGGCAAGCCCTGCTATCGCCGCCGTGCCTGCGGGTGCGGGCGAAGACGCTGCCGTCGTCATCGAGGGCGTGGACAAGAATTTCGGCGACGTAAAGGCGCTGCGGGGCTTGAGCGCGCGCATCCACTATGGACGGCTGACGGGTCTGGTCGGCCCCGACGGCGCCGGCAAGACGACGCTGATGCGGATTCTGACCGGCCTCCTGGTGCCGAACGCCGGCCACGTCACCTTGGCAGGCTATGACGTGGTCAAGGACAACGACGCCATTCATGTCGCCAGTGGCTACATGCCGCAACGCTTTGGCCTGTACGAAGACCTGTCGGTGATGGAGAACATGCGCCTGTATGCGCAGTTGCGCGGCATGGATGCGGACCGCAACGCCGATCTGTTTGCCGAGCTGCTGGACTTCACGCGGCTCGGACCCTTCACCAAACGCCTGGCCGGCAAGCTCTCCGGCGGCATGAAGCAGAAGCTGGGCCTTGCCTGTGCGCTCATGGCGCGGCCGAAGGTGCTGCTGCTGGACGAGCCGGGCGTGGGTGTCGACCCGGTCAGCCGCCAGGACTTGTGGCGCATGGTGCAGGCGCTGACCGATGAAGGCATGGCCGTGGTCTGGTCCACCGCCTATCTCGACGAAGCCGAGCGCTGCGAGAGCGTGCTGCTGCTGAACCAGGGACAGCTCCTGTTCGATGGCCCGCCGCAGGAGCTGACCGCGCAGCTCGAAGGCCGGAGCTTCCGTCTTGAAGATGTCGGCACCGAACGCCGAGCAGTCCTGACGAAAGTCCTGGATTTGCCCAGTGTCAGCGATGGTGTGATTCAGGGCGCTGGTGTCCGCGTGGTGCTGCGCGAGGGCGCGACCGTGCAGGACGTACAACTGCTGGCGGATCAGGCCCAAGTGCGCCTGGCCCAAGTGCCGGCACGCTTCGAAGACGCCTTCATCGATCTTCTCGGCGGCGGCCCCGGCGGTACATCGCAGCTCGCCGAGCGCCTGTCGCCGGTCGAGCTGGGTTCCGACATTGCGGTGTCTTGCCGCAATCTCACCAAGCGCTTCGGCGAATTCACGGCCACCGACAACGTCAGCTTCGAAGTGCAAAAGGGTGAAATCTTCGGCCTGCTTGGGCCCAATGGCGCCGGCAAATCCACTACCTTCAAGATGCTGTGCGGCCTGCTCAAGCCCACTGCGGGCGAGGCGCAAGTGGTGGGGCACGATCTGCGCCGCGCCACCGGCGCAGCCAAGAGCCGACTCGGCTACATGGCGCAGAAGTTCTCACTCTACGGCCTGCTTTCGGTGCGGCAGAACCTGGAATTTTCGGCCGGCGTCTACGGGCTGGAAGGTGAAACCCGGCGCGAACGCATCGAGGAAATGATCGCCACCTTTGATCTGGGCGGCTGGCTGTCCTCGACACCCGATTCCCTGCCGCTGGGGCACAAGCAACGCTTGGCATTGGCCTGCTCGCTGATGCACAGGCCCCCGGTGCTGTTTCTGGACGAACCCACTTCAGGGGTAGATCCCATCACCCGGCGCGAATTCTGGACCCACATCAACGGTCTGGCACGCAAGGGCGTGACCATCATGGTCACCACCCATTTCATGGACGAGGCCGAATACTGCGACCGCGTCGCCATGCTTTCGCGCGCGCGTCTAATCGCCCTGGATACGCCTGATGCGCTCAAGCGAATCGCCGCCAATTCCGAGCGGCCCGACCCGACCATGGAGGACGCCTTCATTCACCTGGTGGAGTCTGCCGACCGTCAGATGGAGGTTGCCGCATGAACGCCGTTGAGAAGCACAAGGCCGACGCTGGCCCGACCCAGGGCGATCTGCGCCGCTTTGACCTGCGGCGCCTGGTGGCCCTGGTCACCAAGGAAAGCTACCAGGCACTGCGCGATCCCTCGACGCTGCTGATCGCGTTCGTGCTGCCGGTGGTGTTGCTTTTGCTGTTCGCCTATGCGGTATCGCTGGATGCCAAGGAGGTTCGCGTCGGTGTGGTGCTGGAGTCGCCCGGCGCGTCGGCCCAATCTTTGGGCGCAGCCTTTTCCGGCACGCGCTTCCTGAACACACACTTCGCCCATGACCGCCGCGAAGTGGCCGAGCAGCTCATCTCAGGCACGCTGCGCGGCTACGTGGTGATCCCGCAGGACTTCGAGCAGCGTTTGGCCCAGCGCGGTAGTGAACCGCTGGTGCAGATCGTCACCGATGGTTCCTACCCCAACACTGCCAACTACGTCGAAAACTATGCCCGCGGCGTGGTGCAGTCCTGGCGTGCGGGATTGGATGCTGCAGCGCCGGCGCAAGCCATCGTGCTGGAGCCACGCTACTGGTTCAACCCCGAGTTGGAAAGCCGCCGCGCGCTGATTCCTGGCGCCATCGCCATCGTCATGACCATCATCGGCACCATGCTAACGGCGCTGGTGGTGGCGCGCGAATGGGAGCGCGGCACGATGGAGGCGGTGCTGTCCACACCGGCCTCGGTGGCCGAAATCCTGATCGGCAAGCTGCTGCCGTACTTCGTGCTCGGCATGCTGTCCACGCTGGGTGCGGCGGCGCTGGCGGTGTTCGTGTTCGGGGTCCCGATGCGGGGCTCGCTGG
>JAJZRT010000990.1 GCA_021802595.1 Pseudomonadota bacterium | reverse complement strand
TGCTGGCTCAAACTCCGCCGCTTCATCACGTCCTGCAGCGTCTCGGGCGCCGCCGCTGCCCCCAGCGCCGTCATGCCCACCCCCGCCGCCAAAAATAGCGGCAGGATGTGCTGTTTCAACTGTTTCATGTTTTCCTCCCGGGAAAGTGAAAGGTTGCCGTGCTGCCGTTCAATCGAAGCCTGTGGCGGAATGCCACACGCGACAATATGCCGCACTGCAACGATGGTAGTCAGTGCGGCCCGGGATAGAAATCAGTCCAGACTGATTTCGAGGATAGGAATATTCCTATTCTGATCCGCCGGCCAGCAATTCGTGCTGGAGCGCATAGCGGACGAGGTCGGCGACGTTGTCGCAACCCATCTTTTCCATGACGTGCATCTTGTGGGTGCTGACCGTCTTGACGCTCAGGTTGAGCTTTTGCGCGATGTCGGTGACGCTCTCGCCCGCGACGATGGCCTGGAAGATCTGGTACTCGCGATCGGACAGCCGGGTATGGGGCGGGACGTTCCGGTCGTCGCCCTGCAGGGCATCGAGCGCGAGTTTTTCCGCCACCGCCGGGGTGATGTAAAGGCCCCCCGCAGCGATCTTGCGCAGCGCAGCAACCAGCTGGTCCTCGGCGTTGTCCTTGCAGAGATAGCCCGCCGCGCCCGCCTTCAGCGCGCGCACGGCATAGACATCCTCCTTGTGCATGCTGAGGATCAGGATGCGCAGCTTCGGCAACAGTTGCTTGAGCTGCTTGATGAGTTCGATGCCGCTCTTGCCGGGCATGGTCATGTCGAGCAGCATGACGTCCCATGGCTCGGCCTGGGCTTTGGCAAGCGCTTCGTGACCGTTGCCGGCTTCGCCGGCTACCGTGATGTCGGGATACTCCGAGAGCATGTGCTTGAGACCGGCGCGCAGGATGGCGTGGTCGTCGGCGATCAGGACCTTGATCATGGCGTGCTGTCCTTCGGGAAGGGAAGCCAGCCGGCGATGCGGGTGCCTGCGCCGGGCCGGCTGTCGATGTCGAGCGTGCCGCCGAGGATGGCCGCGCGTTCGCGCATGCCGAGCACGCCGAAGGTCTTCTTGCCGGTCGGGGCGGCGCAACCCTTGCCATTGTCGGTCACGCTCAGCCGGATGCCGCCCGCCGCTTCCTCGATCTCGACGGTCACGGCGCTGGCTTCAGCGTGGCGGGCGACGTTGGTCAGGGCTTCCTGGACGATGCGGAATACCGTGGTGGCGAGATTGCCGGCCAGATCGAACTCCTCGCGGTTCATGCGCAAGTCGCAGGGCACGCCGGTGCGCTGGGTAAATTGGGCGACGTGATGTTCGAGTGCGGCGGCGAGGCCGAGGCTGTCGAGCATCGCCGGGCGCAGATCCTCGGAGATGCGCCGCAGCGAAACGATGCTCTGCTCGACGACGCCGAGTGCCGCACCGACGCGTTCCGCGGCCGGGCTGCCAAGCTTGTCGTCGCTGCTGCATTTGCCGCGCAGCCAGCCAAGGTCGAAACGCAGCGCCGTCAGGGCCTGGCCGAGTTCGTCGTGCAACTCGCGGGCGATGCGGGTCCGTTCCTCTTCGCGCACCGTCTGCAAAAACGCGGCCAGTTCGCGCAGGCGGGCTTCGGACTCTTCAAGGCGCTGCTTGTGCTTCTGCAGCACGACTTCGTTATCGCGCCGCTCCGCGTCGATCAGCACATGCTCGGCGGCACGCCGGCGCAGGAAGATCCAGTAGGCGAGCAGCGTCGCCATGCCGGCCAGCCAGATGCCCGTGTGCCAGTACTGGATCGTGCGCCAGGTCGGTTCCTGGGCCGTCCAGTAGGTATTCAGGTCGATCGTCACCGCCGCGCCGCCGCGCAGGCCGCCGACCGGGACGAGCGTCTCGCGGTGGCATTCGAGGCACTCCTCGTCCATGCGCATCGGGATCATCACGCGCATCAGGCCATGACCCTTGCTGCGCGGCATCGCTTCGGCGACGATCTCGGAACCGCCCTGGAGCGTCTTCAGAGCCTGCGCTTCCCATTCGTCGGGCGCGTTGTTGCGGTTGAGCAGCTGCAGCGAGGTCAGGCGTTCCTTGCTGCCGTATTCCTTGTTGCTGACCTCCTGGATGCCCAGCAGAATATGAATCGGCGTCAGCGAGATCTGTTTGAAGCTCTCCCCCGTCGTCAAGCGTATGGCGATGACGCGCTCCTGTTCGCTGAGGGCGTCGACGTTGGGGGCTAGGTCTTCCTTGATGAACACGCCGCCCACTTCCGAGGCCCACTTGCGGATGGCCATGTCCTTCTTGAGATTCGCGATGGCGTCGATGCGCGCCAGTTCCTGCGCCGTGCGATTGAGCTGTTCACGCTGCGTCCAGAGCGAGAACAGAACCAGCAGCGACCACACGATGCCGGTCAGCAGGAAGGAAACCGGATGCGTGACATGCGAGAGCGGGTTCGCACGGTAGGCAGGCGGGCGGGTCGACAAGGATGCGCGCGTTTCCATGAATGCTATTTTGCACCGATAAAAAGAAAGGGGGCGGTTGCCCGCCCCCCTTCATGCTCGAACGACTGCTGCCTTACTTCACCTTCTTTGCGCCATTTTGTTCGAGGTAGGTTTTGGCGCGGAGGCCGAGGTCGGCGGCCTTGACCTGGTACTGCCAGACCTGTTCGGCCCAGAGGTTGGCCTGTTCCCAATCCTTCTTGGCGGCGGCTTCCTCGTG
>JAJZRT010000989.1 GCA_021802595.1 Pseudomonadota bacterium | reverse complement strand
GATGGCCTCGTCATTCACGTAGCGGTCATTCGGGCAGTCGAGCTTGAGCGAGAAGCCGTTCGGGTAGCCGGCGTCGGCCAGCAGCTTCTTGGCGGCCTCCACGTCGTACTTGGCGGCACGCTCGTCCAGTTGCTTGGTCCAGCCATGCACCATGGGAGCGATCATGGTGCCCGCAGGCACCGACAGGTTGCGCATGGTGCGGCTGTGCAGGCCCGCAGAGTCGATGGCCTGGTACAGCGCCTGGCGCACGCGCTTGTCCTTGAGCGGGTTCTTGCCGGCCGTGCCCGCGCCGGGCAGCTCGTCGCGGAACTGGTCCAGGCCCAGGTAGATGGTGCGGTTCTCGGCCCCTTCGATGAGCTTGATGTCGGGGTTGGCCTTCATGCGCGCCAGGTCCTGCGGCGGCGGGTCGACCACGAAGTCCACCTGCCCCGAGATCAGCGCGGCCGAGCGCGTGGCGGCCGACTTGATGGGGGTGAACACCACCTCGTCGATGTTGCCCTTGGGCTTGTCCCACCAGTTGGGGTTCTTCTTGAGCGTGACCTTCACGTCCGGCTGCCAGCCCACCATGACGAAGGGGCCCGTGCCGTTGGCGTTGCGCGAGGCGTAGTTCTCTTCCTTGCCCGCGTAGTCTTGCGACTTCACCGAGTTGTGCTTCTCGGCCCAGGCCTTGTTCATGATGCGCGCCTCGGTCAGCTCGCGCAGCAGGATGGGATTGGGGCCCTTGAGGAACACGTCCACCGTGTGCTCGTCCACCTTCTTGACTTCCTTGACGCTCTGCACCGCGGACATCATGTTGGACGGCGCCGTGCCGGCACGCGTGAGCGAGAACACCACGTCATCGGCCGTGAATGGCGCACCATCATGGAATTTCACGCCCTTGCGCAGTTCAAAACGCACCTGTGTGGGGGAGACCTGCGTCCACTTGGTGGCCAGCGCGGGCTCGATCTGGTACTTGTCGTCATAGCGCACCAGGCTCTCGTACACCTGCTGCAGGAAGGCGTGCGTGGTCTGGTGGTTCTGCGCGTGGGGGTCCACGGTGAGGATGTCGTTGGCGCCGGCCCAGCGCATGGTGGCGGCGTGGGCGGTGCCCATGGCCACGAGCACGGCGGCCCCCAGCAAGCCCAGTTTGAAGGTGGTACGTTGAATCATCCGTCTGGCTCCTGTGTGTTGATGGTTACTACCGGATCACGTAGTAGCAATCATCGTACCGAAAACAACAACGGCCGCTGAGCGGCCGTTGCAGGGAGCAGGGGATTGCGGCCGGGAAGGCCGCGCTCCGTCAGCGGAACTTGGGCAGGTTGAACTGCGGCGGCACGCCCATGCGGGTGTTGATGATCCACTGCTGCGCGATCGACAGGATGTTGTTCGTCAGCCAGTACAGCACCAGGCCGGCCGGGAAGAAGAAGAACATCACGCTGAACATCAGCGGCATCAGCCACATCATCTTGGCCTGCATCGGGTCCGGCGGCGCGGGGTTCAGCGCGGTCTGCAGCAGCGACGAGAGCGTCATCAGGAGCGGTAGGATGAAGAACGGGTCGGGCGAGGACAGGTCCTTGATCCAGCCGATCCACGGCGCATTGCGCATCTCCACGCTGGACAGCAGCACCCAGTACAGCGCGATGAACACCGGGATCTGGATCATGATGGGCAGGCAGCCGCCCATGGGGTTGACCTTCTCCTCGCGGTAGATGCGCATCATCTCCTGCTGCATCTGCTGGGGCTTGTCCTTCAGGCGCTCGCGCATTTCCATGATGCGCGGGTTGATGGCCTTCATCTTGGCCATGCTGGCGTAGGCCTTGGCGTTGAGCCAGTAGAAGGCGATCTTCAACAGGAACACCAGTGCCACGATGGACCAGCCCCAGTTGCCCAGCACCTTGTGCAATTGGTCCAGCAGCCAGTACAGCGGCTTGGCCAGGATGGTGAGCCAGCCATAGTCCTTGACCAGCTCCAGGCCCGGGGCCAGCTTTTCCAGCAGCGTCTCGATCTGCGGGCCGGCGAACAGGCGCGCGTCCACGGCCTTCGACTGGCCGGGGGCGATCTCGCCCAGCGGCGTGATCATGCCCACCGAGTACAGGTTGGTGTCCACCTTGCGCACGAAGTTGTCGCGCTGCACGCCGTCGCCCAGCAGCCACGCGGTGGCGAAGTAGTGCTGCACCATGGCCACGTAGCCGTTGCTGGAAGACTTGTCGATCTCGGCCTTGCCGTTCTCGATGTCCTTGAACTCCACCTTTTGGTACTTCTTCGCCTCGGTGTACACGGCCGGACCGGTGAACGTGGAGTAGAACGACGACTCGCCCGCCGGCTTGTTGCCATCGCGCACCAACTGCAGGTACAGCTGGGGCGATACCGGGGCCGTGCCCGTATTGACCACCTCGTGCTTCACGGCCACGTCGTAGGCGCCGCGCTTGAGCGTCCAGGTCTTGACCAGCTTCACGCCGCCCATGTCGGCCGACTCGAAACGCACGGTCAGCTCGTTCTGGCCGTCCTGCAGTTCGCGCGGACCGGGCACGACCGCCATGGGGGTCTTGTGCGTGGGGAAGGCGCCGCCGGCGCCGTTGCCGATGAGGCCCGTCTGCGCGACATAAACACGCGAAGCGCTCTCGTCCAGCAGCAGGAAGGGCTTGGTCTTGTCCTCCATCTCGGGATACTGCAGCAGCTCTCCGTGGACCAGCGAACCG
>JAJZRT010000988.1 GCA_021802595.1 Pseudomonadota bacterium | reverse complement strand
GAACAGAGCCGCGGCCTTCTGCAGCGCGATGAACACCCCGATCAGGAACGGGATGCCGATCGCCAGCCACGATACCAGGCCGAGCGCGCCGAACGATCCACGCGCCGCCGTGTGCGCGCCCTCGCCGCCCTGGCGCTCGTGTTGCAGCGCCTTCTCGCGGGCCAGGTGCTCCTCGTCCATGTGGTACTTCTCGTGCACCGGCCGGATCATCCAGTTGAGCAGCAGTCCGACCAGAAGCAGCCCGGCGAGGCTGTACAGCGTGCGGTCGTAGATCAGGTTGTGGGCGACGCCGGCGTTGATCTGGGCCTGCCGCAGGTGGGCGATCAGGAACGGGCCGACGATGCCGGCAGCCGACCAGGCGGTGAGCAGCCGGCCGTGGATCGCACCCACCATCTGCGTGCCGAAGATGTCCGCGAGGTACGCGGGTGCGGTGGAGAAGCCGCCGCCGTACATGGAAAGGATCAGGCACACGCCGACGACGAAGGCTCCTGCCATGCCCAGGCGGCCGAAGGTCGGCAGGCTGATGTACAGCGCCATGCCCAGGATGAAGAACAGCGTATAGGTCATCTTGCGACCGATGCGGTCGGAGATGCTGGCCCAGAAAAAGCGCCCGAGGCTGTTGAACAGGCTGATCAGGCCCACCAGCCCTGCGGCCGACGCCGCCACCGCTGCCTTTTGCGCCGCGCTCAGCGTGGTCACCCCGTCGAGTCCGATCAGGTGCCCGCCGAACACGTCCTGCAGCATCGGGCTGGCCATCGAGATCACGCCGATGCCGGCGGTCACGTTGAGGAACAGCGCGCCCCAGATCATCCAGAACTGCGGGGTCTTCCAGGCCATGTTCAGGTGCACGTGCTTGTCGGTGACCATCGCCTTGGACGTCTTGGTCTCGGTCCAGCCTTCGGGCTTCCAGCCGCTGGGCGGTACGCGCATGCCGAAGGCACCCAGGGACATGACGATGAGGTACAGCACGCCCATGGTCATCAGCGTGGCCGCGACGCCGGCGGCCGCGTCGCCGTGGCCGTAGTGCTTCATCAACGCCACGGCGATCGGGGCCCCGATCATCGCGCCGCCGCCATAGCCCATGATCGCCATGCCGGTCGCCATGCCGCGTCGATCAGGGAACCACTTGATCAGTGTCGAAACGGGCGTGATGTAGCCCAGGCCCTGGCCGACGCCGCCGATGATGCCGCAGCCCAGCCACAGCAGCCACAGTTGGTGTACGGACACGCCGATGCCGCCCAGCACCAGGCCGCCGCCCCAGCAAATCGCGGCGATGAACCCGGCCTTGCGCGGGCCGGCGTGCTCCAGCCAGCCGCCCCACAGCGCGGCCGCGACCCCCAGTACGGCAATGAACATCTCGAAGGTCGAAGTGACCAGAGGAACACTCCAGTTGCAGCTGCTCGAAAACATCACGGTGCCCAGCCCTGCCCCTGTGCAGGTTGCGCTCGCGCCGGACAGCAGCTTGGACATGGGTAGCCAGAACACCGAGAAGCCGTAGGCCATGCCGATGCACAGATGGATGGCCAGGGCTGCAGGGGGAACCAGCCATCGATTGAATCGTGGGCCTGCCACGATCCGCTCGCGAGCGAGCAGGCCGGGCGCAGCCATGGTTTGGGTCATTGCCTCAGACATTTCGTCTCCTCAGGGCTGAAACACGTGAACGAACGGATCCCGGCTGCAAAGGCCGTGATCTCCGGTGGCGCATTTATACCCGCATGTGGCCCCTGCTTCCTATATGGCGGACCCTTGTTTCACAACCGGAAACAGCGATAAATTTCGAATGCCCGTTCGCTTCTCACGCACGTCACGAAGGCGTGCAGGCCGCTTCCGATGCCATTCAGGCCGGGACGCGCTGGGCGGCGAGGCCGATCGGTGCCCGCCGTGCCGTCACGTCGGACGCCGACGACCCGGCTTCACGTTCGGCTCGCAGCACGTCGCAGGCAGCGTTGCGCAGCAGATCCACGCCCACCGGCTGCGGGTTGCGCGCCAGCGTGATCAGCCCGGTCTCCCAGGCCACCTCGGGCTCGATCAGTCGTACCACCTTGACGCCGTGCGGTATGCCCACGACATCGAGCACGCTCAGCGGCAGGATCGAGCACCAGGCGCCGCTGGACACGTGCGACAGCAGGCTGACGATCGAATTGGTCTCCAGACTCGGTTGAGGGCACAAGCCGAGATCGTCGAATACGCGATTGATGGTCTTGCGGTTCTGCATGTCCGGGGTCAGCAGGCACAGCGGCTGCTGGCCGGCCTCGGTCCACGACAGCGTCTCATGCCGCGCGGCCGGCGTGCGACTGCCGGCGATCAGCACGTGGCGCTCGTGCCAGATCGGCAGGTAGTCCATGCCCTCGATTTTGCTGGACTCTGTGTAGATGATGCCGCCGTCGAGTTCGAAGGCCTGCACGCCGCGCACGATGGCATCG
This sequence comes from Pseudomonadota bacterium, assembly GCA_021802595.1. The sequence continues at coordinate 256 of JAJZRT010000988.1, read as the reverse complement.
GTGGTCATCGACAGGATTTCCAGGGTCAGCGTCTGGTTGCGTCGATGCAGTTCCGCCGAGAGGGCCGTCACCACCGACAGCGCTGTGGGAATGACCCCCAGGCGCAGGCGTCCGTCGAGTCCGCCGGTCATCTTGCCCAGGTGCAGCCGGAAGTCGGCCTCCACGGCGGCCATGCGCCGCGCGTAGTCCAGCACCGCGGTGCCTTCGACGGTCAGTCCGGAGAAACTCTGGCCCCGCTCGACGATGGCCACGCCGA
>JAJZRT010000987.1 GCA_021802595.1 Pseudomonadota bacterium | reverse complement strand
GTGTGGCCGAGGACACGCGACAGGAACATCACGAAGGTGTTCACCACGCCTTGGATCAGCGCCAGCGTCACCATGTCGCCGTTGGCGACGTGCGCGATTTCGTGGCCGATCACGGCTTCGGCTTCCTGCCGCGTCATGACATTCAAGAGGCCCGACGACACCGCGACCAGCGCGTTGTTCTTGTTCATGCCGGTGGCAAAGGCATTGGCTTCGGGCGAATCGAAAATGCCGACTTCGGGCATGCCGATGCCGGCGTCCGCCGCGTATTTCTTCACGGTCTCGACCAGCCAGAACTCGGACGAATTCGACGGCGTGTCGATCACCCGCACGCCCATCGATTTCTTCGCCATCCATTTCGAGATCGCGAGCGAGATGAACGAGCCGCCGAAGCCCATGACTGCGGCGAAGATCAGCAGCGAGTTCAGATTGAGCCCGTTCGCGGTAAGGTAGGGCTCGACGCCCAGTATGCGCATGGTGAGCGATAGCACCAGCACGATCGCCAGGTTGGTGGCGAGGAACAAAACGATACGCTTCATGGTGTTCTCCTTGTAAAGCCCAGGTCGTGTCGAGGCGGACAGCCCTTTCCACGGCTACACAACAGAATATAGATGGGAAACAAACAATAAAATTCGATTTTTATACTGCTATTGTTCGATTTTACCGACCTGATTCCGCATCATGCTCAATTACAAGCACCTGCATTACTTCCGTACGGTCGCCAAGGCCGGCGCCATCAACCGCGCCGCCGAGAAGCTGCATCTGGCGCCGCAGACGCTGTCCGGCCAGATCAGCGCCTTCGAGGAACGCCTGGGGGTGGCGCTGTTCCGCCGTAGCGGACGCCGTCTCGAGTTGACCGACGCCGGGCGTACCGCGCTGACCTACGCCGATGAAATCTTCGACGTCGGCGCCGAGCTCGAGGAAGCCCTGCAAAACCGCCTCGCCGCGCGCGCCCACCCGTTCCGGGTCGGCATCGCCGACGTCGTGCCGAAGGCAATCGCCTACCAGCTGCTTGCCCCCGCACTCACGTTGGCCGAGCCGGTCAAGCTGGTGTGCCGGGAAGACCGGCTGGAACAGCTGGCCGCCGAACTGTCGATCCACCGGCTCGACATGGTGCTGGCCGACCGCCCGCTCCCCGCCAAGATGGACATCAAGGGCTACAGCCATCCGCTGGGCGAATGCGGCATCGCCTTTCTGGCCGCGCGTGCGATCGCCGACACGCTGGAAACGGACTTCCCCGCCAACCTGCATGGCGTTCCGCTGCTGATCCCGGGCGAGGACAGTGCGCTGCGCGTCCCGCTGTTGCGCTGGCTCGAACGCAAGGACATCCAGCCCTTGGTGGTCGGCGAATTCGACGACAGCGCGCTGATGAGCGCCTTCGGCCAGGCCGGGGCAGGCGTGTTCCCGGTGCCGCTCACCACCGTTCAGGACGTGATGCGGCAACACGACGTGATCGAGGTGGGGCAGACACAGGAGATACGCGAACGCTTTTTCGCCATTTCGGTGGAGCGGCGGCTGAGCCATCCGGCCGTGCTGGCGGTGAGCGAGGCGGCGCGGCGGCGGTTTCAGCCGCAGGACGCGGACTGAAGCGCTCAGACCGGCAAGTCGTCCAGCCAGCGCACCGCTTCGGCCGGGGTCATGATGCGGAAATACGGTGCGCAGCGGCGGCGCAGCCTGAGCACCGCGCGATCCTTGCTGACCAGTCCCTGCGCAGGGACTGCGGCGGCCAGTTCGATGAATTTCTGGTCGTCGGGGTCGCTGCAGTACGGCAGAGCCATGTCAGCTACAAGACCCGCCACCGTGTCCGACAAATCCTGGTAGCGCGCGAGCCGCGCCGCCCGCTGCATCGAATCCAGGGCGAATTCGGGATAGGCCAGCACGCGCCGCCACTCCTCGAGCGTGGCGGCGGTCACCACGCAGCGCACCCGCCCGTCGTCCAACGCGCGAAGCAAGGGCCGCGCGGCTGCATCGTCGAAATGCAGCAGGTCGAGCACGACGTTGGTGTCGAGCACCAACACGGGCTTATTCAATATCGGTGTGCTCGGCGATGAATTCCTTCACCCAGTGCTCGGGTTTGGCGCTGGAGAAACGCCCGACGATCTCGCCCTTGACGAACAGCAGCACGGTCGGAAAACCGCGCAGACCGTAACGCCCGGCAAGCTTCATGTTGGCGCCCTCGTCGACCTCGACCTTGGCCATGTGGATCCTGCCGGCGTGATGGGCGATGACGCGCTCGAGCACCGGTGTCAGCGCGCGGCACGGCGGGCACCAGTCGGCCCAGAAGTCGACCAGAATGGGCAGCGCGTGCGAGGCCTCGATCACGTCGCGGTCGAAGTGCTCCAGGTGGGTGTCGAAAATGTGGCCCGGTGCGTGGGCGGCGTGCAGGTCGGTCATGAGGTTCACAGCGGGGAAACAATGGCGTCTATTTTGCCTCAATGGCAGGGATTCCCGTTCCGTTATAGATATTGCTTAACCCGAGGTGCGAATGACGCTACCGTAACGCCATGGAAGAACGTTTTTATCGAGAGCAGGAAATCGCGCGGCTGCCTGACTTTCTTCCCGCCGCGACCTACAACCTTGCGCACACCCTGCTGGCGCGTGCCGGCGCCTGTCTGTTCGTGCCGATCCGCAGCATGCAGTACATGGCGGTGCTGGATGCGGAGGAATTCATTTTCGTCGACAG
>JAJZRT010000986.1 GCA_021802595.1 Pseudomonadota bacterium | reverse complement strand
CGAGAGGTCGCCGGTGCTTTCCGCCGCGCGCACGGTGGCGGCATACAAAGGCGGGAACGCATCGCCCTGCATGGCAAGGGCCGCCGAAAACGGACGCCCCTCGCGCATGGTGGCGAGCAGGCGTTCAATCATCTGGCGCGACTCGGCCCGGCTTTCCTTCTCACCCAGCGTTTCCAGCGCTTCGGTCAGCGTCAACCCAGCGTCCAGCAGCGCAATCAGTTCCTGCGAGAACAGCAGCAGCGGAAAGCGTGCGCTTCGTGCCGCCAGCCATCTGCCGCGTTCGGCAGCGATGGAAAGCACCTGCGCACCTTCGCGCTGCAGCCGTGCGGTGGCCTCGGCTTCGTCGAGCGCATCCACCGTCGTTGCCGTCACGCCGCTTCCGGGGCGCAAGGCCTTTACGCGATATCGCATGAGGCGGCTTTACCAGTTGGTGATGTCGGCGTCTTCGCCATTGCCGCCCGGCGCGCCGTCGCGGCCGAACGAGAAAATGTCGACCTCGCTGTGCTCGCCTGGAATCCTGTATTGGTACGGCTTGCCCCAGGGGTCGTTCGGCACTGCCTTTTTCAGGTAGGGGCCGTCCCAGTGCGGCTCGTCCGCCGGCTTGGCGTTCAGGGCGGCCAGGCCCTGCTCGGCGGTGGGGTAATGCCCGACATCGATGCGGTACTGGTCGAGCGCCTTTTCCAGCGCATCGATCTGCGCACGCGCGGTTTTGACTTCCGACTTGCCGATCTGGGCAAAATATTTGGGCGCCACATAGCCGGCCAGCAAACCCAGGATCACCAGCACCACCAGGAGTTCGAGGAGGGTAAAGCCGCGTGAGCGCGAGATCGGGACACAGAATTGAGTGGTGCGCATTGCGAACGTCCAGTCGGGTTTGTTACGGATGTGTGCCCATCATAAGAACCAAGTGTGAATACATTGTTAAAGGCGAATCGACCGACCGACACGGCACTTCCGCCATGGTCAGTTCGCCTGCGGTCGGCTGTGACCGTGGGACAGCTTGCTTCCCGGATCAATAATCCGCGTCTTGCGCCCCCGCATCGCTGCCACGCAACGCCGAGAGGATCGCGCTGTCGTGCGGATGCGCGCAGATGACTTCCGCCAGCCAGGGATAGCAGCCGGCGTAATCGCATTGCTTGGCGTAGTCGTCGGGTTCGTCGAATGGCGCGTCGCCGAGTTCGTTCAGCGCCTCTTCTGCCAGGCGGTCAGCCTGCATGTCCAGTGTCTCGAGCTGCCTGTTCATGGCATTCCCCCTTTCGTTGTCAGGAATGGCAATCCTTGCTGTGCAAGGTGATCCCTTGATGACAATGGGCGGGTATTCCGGATGGCCCGAATGTCCGCTTCGCGGATTCCATTTGGCCCGAACGTGACATGCGGGACGCCACATGAACGTCTGCGGCTGCAACATGAATGCGTGACACTGCCTCTCGTACCAGGGCCAAGAAAAACAGGCTCTGCGGCGCCTCGGGAAAAGTGTCTGGACGCGACAGTTGGTTTGCCGGCCACATCACGCGCTTGGAATTTTTTGTTGTTCTTAAATTGGGAGAGGTTTCATGAAACGCACGCAATTCCTACTGGCGCTTGCGCTCGCGGGCTCAATGGGGTCGGCCGCGGCGGCTGCGGTGGGTCCGGGCTATCTGGGCGATCTGGTCGGCCAGAGTGTTTCCATTTCCAACACCCTATCCGGCCTGGGCACGCCCATCGCCGATGTATATGGCTTCGATATCGGTGCGTTAACGTCCGAAGCCATCGCTACGAGCTTGAAAGTGACGCTGAAATCCGGATCCGGCAGTACGCCCATTTTCGATATCAGCAATTTCGCGATCGCCCTGAAGGATATCAATGGCACGATTTATGGAACCGACAACACATTCGATTCCAGCGGTGCGCTGAACCTCAGCGCCACCCTGTCGCCTTCCATGGTTGCGGCGCCCGGGTTCTACCAGTTCGTGGTAACCGGCACTACGGCCGGAACCTCGGGCGGCATTTATGCGGGCGCATTGAGCGCCGCGCCCGTACCCGAACCCAAAGCGTGGCTGACGCTGCTGGCCGGCCTCGGCCTGGTCGGCATGATGGTGGAGCGTACCAAGCGCCGGCCGGGATAGCGCTGCAATGACCAGGACACCCCGTTCTCCTCCATCCGGGGTGTCCTGCCGGTATCTCCTGTAGTGCTTGGCGGGCCTGATGGCCCGCTTTTTTTGGACGGGCGCCGTCGGCCAGAAATTTTACCTGCCGCTCAGGGCAGCGTCGGGCAGACGATCTTGCCATCGTTGCTTTGGCTGGCCAAGGGCGCGGAATGTCCGTTCGGGGTCGTATGTGGGGCCGCGTCGGCCTCGACAGGCGGCTCTCCCGTCACCAGCCGTCGGCCGAAGGGCATGCGACGCTGATCGATGAACAGGCTGCTGCCGTCGATGCGTTTGGCCATGCGCTTGGCCTCGGAGGCGGCGCGCGCCACTTCCTGGTACTGGTGGAAATTGCTGGGATCGACCAGCACGGCGCCGATGGACAGCGTCACCAGGGCGTGAAAGGCCATGACCCCGCGGCGGTCTTCGCTGCGGTAGCCGCCGGCTTCCACATGCTCGGGATTGAAGAGCGCGAGGCATTCGCGATCGAATCGGGCCAGCATGCCGTGGCAGCGTATTTCCCAGTCCAGGCTCTGCCGTCATGCGCGACGCCATCG
>JAJZRT010000985.1 GCA_021802595.1 Pseudomonadota bacterium | reverse complement strand
GGCCTACGGCTTCGTCGGACCGCTGTCCACGCTGCTCGAGCAGAAGCTGCACGAATCGACCAAGATGTTCCAGTGCATCAAGGTGACCCTGCTGGCCAGCATCAACGGCTACGCGCCGGCGATCGCTGTCGAGTTCGGCCGCAAGGTGCTGTTCTCGACCGAGCGCCCCTCCTTCAGCGAACTGGAGGAGCACGTCAAGAACGCGAAGTCGCGCTGATCCCGCGCTATCCGTCCCGATCTCCACGACGCCCCCATGAGCGAACAAAAAGCCCCCATCGTCATCAAGCGCGTCAAGAAGGTGACGGGAGGCCACCATGGCGGGGCATGGAAGATCGCCTATGCCGATTTCGTGACGGCGATGATGGCGTTCTTCCTGCTGATGTGGCTGCTCGGCTCGACCACCAAGGGCGACCTGGAAGGGATCGCGGAATACTTCAAGACCCCGCTCAAGGTGGCCATGCAGGGCGGCTCCGGCAGCGGCGACAGCTCCAGCGTGATCAAGGGGGGCGGGAAGGACATGTCGCGCAAGGAAGGTCAGATCAAGAAAGGCGATACGCCCGCCGAGAAGAAGACCTACAACCTGAAAGCGGCCCAGGCCGAGCTCGAGCGCATCGAGGCAGCCAACCTCAAGCAGCTGAAGAAACGCCTGGAATCGGCGATCGATGCCAACCCCACCCTCAAGCAGTTCAAGCGGCAGTTGCTAATCGACATCACCAGCGAAGGTCTGCGCATCCAGATCGTCGACGAGCAGAACCGGCCCATGTTCAACGTGGCGAGCGCCGAGCTGCAGCCCTACACCAGGGTCATCCTGCATGATATCGGCAAGATGCTGAATGACGTGCCGAACCGGATCAGCCTGTCGGGTCATACCGATGCCACGCCTTACGCCAACGGCGGGCGCGGATACAGCAACTGGGAGCTGTCGGCCGATCGCGCCAATGCCTCGCGGCGCGAACTGATCGCCGGCGGCATGGACGAAGCGAAGATGCTGCGGGTGGTCGGGCTGGCCTCGTCCGTTCCGTTCGGCCATGCCGAACCCCATGATCCGGTCAACCGGCGCATCAGCATCATCGTGATGAACAAGCGTACCGAGGAGGCCATCACCAAGGAAGCCAGTGGCGTGAGCACGGCGGGCGAGGCCGATGCGCACGAGGACGCCACGAAGGCAAACGCCCCGAAATAACGCGGCCCCGCAGGCCTCCCGGTGGGCGACTTGAGTGTAAATAGCGGGCCAAATCCACCCTTATTCCCCTGATTGCCCGTCCCGGGCATGACCAATAATCCAGCCTGAAGAAAGCCCGTCTCGCGCATGCGCACGAGGCGGTTTCCCCTAACCAGGTGAGCAGGGATGGCTGAAGAAAGCGATCAGGAACGGACAGAAGCCCCATCGCCACAGCGATTGGAGAAGGCGCGCGAAGAAGGCCAGGTGCCACAATCGCGCGAGCTGGCCACGTTCGTCGTCCTGATGACCAGTGGCGCGGCCCTGTGGATGATGGCCGGCGGCCTCGCCCAGACCCTGTCGAAGATCGTGCGCGGCGGGCTGCAGTTCGAGCCGGCCATCGCGCGCGACAGTGCCTACGTCATGACGCAGCTGTCGGATCAGTTCACGACGGCGGCACTGGCGCTCGCCCCCTTCCTCGGCCTGGTGGTGGTCGCGGCCCTGGCATCGCCGCTGCTGCTGCGCGGCTGGCTGTTCAGCACCAAGGCGATCATGCCCGACTTCAAGCGCCTGAACCCGCTGTCGGGGATCAAGCGCATGTTTTCCACGCAGGGCCTGGTCGAGCTGGTCAAGTCGCTGGCCAAGGTCGGGCTGCTCGGCGCGGTCGCCGTCTGGCTGATCTGGTCCAATCTCGATGCGATTTTCGCGCTCGGCATGGAGGAACCGAACGGGGCCATCCAGCACATGGGTGATCTCATCGGCAAGGTGTTCCTGCTGGCCTCGGGCGCGATGATCTTCATCGTCGTGCTGGACCTGCCGTACCAGCTCTGGAGCTACTTCAACAAGCTCAAGATGAGCAAGGAAGAACTGCGCCAGGAAGCCAAGGAATCGGAAGGCGATCCGCACATCAAGGCGCGCATTCGCGCCCAGCAGCGTGAAGCGGCCCGCCGCCGCATGATGTCCGAAGTGCCCACCGCCGATGTCGTGGTGACCAACCCGACGCATTACGCGGTCGCCCTCAAATACAGCGAAGGCAAGATGAGCGCCCCGCGCGTGGTGGCCAAGGGTGCGGATGCCGTCGCCGCCCGCATCCGCGAACTCGCCGCCGAGAACCGGGTGCCGCTGCTGGAGGCGCCGCCGCTGGCGCGTGCGCTGTTCCGCCATACCGAGCTTGGCGATGAAATCCCGGCCACCCTGTACGCAGCGGTGGCCGAAGTGCTGGCCTACGTGTTCCAGCTGCGTCATTTCCAGCAGGTCGGCGGCGCCTATCCCGAAGCGCCCAGCGCCCTGCCGGTCCCCCCTGAACTCGACCCGCTGCAGGCAGGCATGGGAGCGAATGCATGAACGGTACCTTGAGTCTTTCCAACATCTTCAGCAGCACCAATGCCCGCGCGCTGGCGGCACCGATGTTCATCGTCCTCATCCTGGCGATGCTGGTGCTGCCGCTGCCGCCGTTCGCGCTGGACATGCTGTTCACCTTCAACATCGCGCTCTCCATCATGGTGCTGCTGGTGGGCCTGTC
>JAJZRT010000984.1 GCA_021802595.1 Pseudomonadota bacterium | reverse complement strand
GAGGCCGAGGTACGCGACGCCGACGAGCTGTGGATGACGTCGTCCACCCGGGAAATCATGGCCATCGTGACGCTGGACGGTGCGCCGATCGGCGCCGGCGTGCCGGGTCCGCTGGCGCAACAGATGGATAGGCTGTACCAGACCTTCAAGCAACAGGTGATGCGGTCATGAGCGAACACGAGACGCAGCTGCAGTTTCCCACCGATTTCCCCATCAAGATCATGGGCGAACGCCGCGACGACTTTGCGCAGGCCATGGTCGAACTGGTGCTGCGCCATGCGCCGGATTTCAGGGCCGAGACCGTCGAAATGCGCGTATCCAGCAGCGGCAATTATCTGTCGGTGACCTGTGTGGTGCGCGCCACTTCGAAAGCCCAGCTCGACGCGCTGTATCGCGAGATCACGTCCCATCCGTGGGTGAAAATGGCGCTTTGATGGCGAGCGGTGAGCAGCAAGCGGTGGCTAGCGAGGCAATCGTTCGGCATCTGGGGCGGGTCGGGTTCGAGCCGACGTGGCGGGCGATGCAGGACTTCACCGCGCGGCGCACGGCCGATACCGCGGACGAGCTCTGGATGCTGGAGCATCCGCCCGTCTACACCCAGGGGCAGGCCGGAAAACCCGAGCACCTGATCGCCGCCACCGACATTCCCGTGGTGCCGGTCGACCGCGGCGGGCAGATCACCTACCACGGCCCCGGGCAGGTTGTGGCCTACGTGCTGGTCGACCTGCGGCGCCGCGGCTACGGCATCCGCGAACTGGTGACGCGCATGGAGCAGGCGGTGATCGATCTCCTGGCGGCGCAGGGTGTGGCCGCTGCGCGGCTCGCCGGCGCACCCGGCGTCTATGTCGATGGTGCCAAGATCGCCGCGCTCGGCCTGCGCGTCCGGCACGGCTGCACGTACCATGGCCTGGCCTTCAACGTCGACATGGACCTGGCGCCGTTTGCCGCCATCAACCCCTGCGGCTACGCCGGGATGCGGGTGACGCAATGCCGCGATCTCGGCATGGCAATCCCCCTGCCGGAGGCGGAGCGGGCACTCGCCCAACGCCTGCTGGACGCGATCTATTCTTGACTGATTTAGTCGGTTATTAGTATTCTTGCTGCTTCTATTGGAGTTTTTTATGAGCACCGACACCCTGCCGTCCGACCCCAAGCTGCTGATGCGTTCGATCATCCAGCGCATCGCCACCGGTCCGGACCTGTCCAAGAACATCAGCCGCACCGAAGCGCATCTGGGCACCAAGGCCATCATCGACAACGTGATCGACCCGGTGCAGGTGGGCATCTACTTCATTGCCCTTCGCATGAAGCGCGAGACGATGGACGAGAACCGCGGGGTACTGGACGCCGTGCTGGAAACCACCCGCCGCGTCACCGCGGCGGTCGACGAAGTGGTCGATATCGGCGATCCCTACGATGGCTACAACCGCTGCCTGCCCGCCGCGCCCTTCCTCGGCCCGCTGCTGGCCGAGTTCGGCGTGCACGTCGTCTCGCACGGCCTCGACAAGGTGGGCCCCAAGTACGGCGTCACCGCGCGCCACGTGCTGGAGGCTGCCGGCGTGCCGGTGAATCTGGCGCCGGCCGAAGCGGCTGCGCGGCTGGCCGATCCCGCGCTGGGCTGGACCTACATCGACCAGGCGCAATCCAACCCCGGCCTGCACAACCTCACCCCGTTGCGTGCGCAGATGATCAAGCGCCAGGTGCTGACCACGGTGGAAGTGTTGTCCAAGCCGATCGCCGGACGCAAACAGACCCACTTCATCACCGGCTATGTGCACAAGCCCTATCCGCCGGTGTACGCCGACCTTGCGCGCGAGGCCGGCTTCGACACCGCCTGCATCGTGCGCGGCGTCGAGGGCGGCGTGATCCCGTCGCTGCGCCAGACCGGCAAGTATTTCCACTACCACGACCGCGGAACCGAAGTCGAGGCGAACATCGACCCGGTGGCGCTCGGCATCGACCAGCCGGTACGCGCGGTGCCGCTGCCCGGCGCGGTCGCGACCGAAGCGGGCGAGGACGAGATCGTCGCCGCGATCGACATCAAGGCCACCGCGCATGCTGCCGCCGAAGCGGGCATCCTGGCGCTGAAGGGCGACAAGGGCGCGACCTACGATTCGCTGGTGCTGGCCGGTTCGATCATCCTGCACCACGTCGGCAAGGCCGCCAGCGTGGCCGATGCGGCTGCGCAGATCCGTGCCGTGCTGGATTCCGGCAAGGCTGTTGCACGGGTCAAGTGATGAGCGAATATGTTGCCATCGCCGCTGCCGACGAACTCAAGCCCGCCGAGATGAAGCGTGTCGTTGTCGACGGCAGGAAACTGTTGCTGTGCAACTCGAACGGCACCCATTACGTCGTCGACGAGATGTGCAGTCACGAGGATTACTCGCTGTACCTGGGGTGCATCAAGGACGGCAAGATCAAGTGCTCGCTGCATGGCAGCTACTTCGACCTCACCACCGGCAGGCCCACCTGTGAGCCTGCCGACGAGCCGATCAGGACCTATCCGGTAAAAGTCGAAGCCGGCCAGGTCTGGGTCAAGGTCTGACTACTTCTTAAGCAATCCGCGGATCGCCTCGACCATCTCGGGGTGATCGAACTCGCGCCCGCCGATGGCGCTGGCGACGATGTGCCCCTGTTTGTCGACCAGGAAGGTGGTCGGCAGGCCAGCGACCTTCCATGCCTG
>JAJZRT010000983.1 GCA_021802595.1 Pseudomonadota bacterium | reverse complement strand
CCCGGAGCGCCCGATCGAGCAGGTCCTGCACGAAGGCCAGAGCCTGATGGTGCAGGTGATCAAGGACCCGATCGGCACCAAGGGCGCGCGGCTGTCCACGCAGATCAGCTTTGCCGGCCGTTATCTGGTCTACCTGCCGCAGGAAACCCATATCGGCATCTCGCAGAAGATCGAGGGCGAGGAAGAGCGCGAGCACCTGCGCCAGAAGCTGCACCAGCTGATGCCGGCCGACGCGACCGGCGGCTTCATCGTGCGCACCATGGCGGAGACCGCGGAGGACGTCGAGATGCAGGCCGACATCGACTACCTGCGGCGGCTGTGGAGCAGCATCCAGTCGCGCGGCAACTGCGTCGTGCCGTGCCTGCTCTACCAGGACCTCGACCTGTCGCTGCGCGTGCTGCGCGACTTCGTCAACCGCGAAACCAGCCGCATCCTGATCGACTCGCGCGAGACCTATCAGCGCATGGCCGAGTTCGCGCAGAACTACACCCATGCCGTGCTCGAGAAACTGCAGCACTACGGCGCCGACCGGCCGCTGTTCGACCTGCACGCCATCGAGGACGAAATCGCCAAGGCGCTGGGGCGACGCGTCGACCTCAAGTCCGGCGGCTACCTCATCATCGACCAGACCGAGGCGCTGACCACGGTCGACGTCAACACCGGCGGCTTCGTCGGCGCGCGCAACTTCGACGACACCATCTTCAAGACCAACCTCGAGGCCGCGCAGGCCATCGCGCGCCAACTGCGCTTGAGGAATCTGGGCGGCATCATCATCATCGACTTCATCGACATGGACAACGCCGAGCACCAGGAGGCGGTGCTCACCGAATTGAAGAAGACCCTGGCGCGCGACCCCACCCGCACCACGGTCAGCGGCTTCTCCGCGCTGGGGCTGGTCGAGATGACGCGCAAGCGCACCCGCGAATCGCTGGCACACGTGCTGTGCGAGCCCTGCCCCACCTGCGCCGGGCGCGGCGAGATCAAGACCGCGCAGACCGTGTGCTACGACGTGCTGCGCGAAATCCTGCGCGAGGCGCGCCAGTTCGACGCGCGCGAATACCGTATCGTCGCCGCGCAAAGCGTGATCGACCTGTTCCTCGACGAGGAGTCCGGCAGTCTCGCCCAACTCATCGACTTCATCGGCAAGCCGGTATCGCTGCAGGTCGAGACCACCTACCCGCAGGAACAGTACGACATCATCCTGCTGTGAGATCCCTGGCAGCCCCCACGTATTGGCAGCAGGCCTGTGTCGAACTCGCCGCCGCCGATCCGGTGATGGCTGCGCTCATCGCGCGCTATCCCGATGCCATCCTCGCCAATCGCGGCGATCCCTTCCAGACGCTCGCCCGCGCCATCGTCGGCCAGCAGATTTCGGTCAAGGCCGCCGACAGCGTATGGGCGCGTTTTTCCGAATTCGCCCGGCACGTCACCCCTGGCCATGTCGCTACGCTGGAGTTGGAGGCACTCGCCGCCTGCGGCCTGTCGCGCCGCAAGGCCGAGTATCTGCGCGATCTGGCCGGACACTTTGTCGATGGCCGTGTCGAGCCGGCCCGCTGGAAAAAAATGGACGATGAAGCGGTGATCGCCGAACTCGTCGACGTGCGCGGCATCGGTCGCTGGACTGCCGAGATGTTCCTGATCTTCAGCCTGCGCCGTCCCGACGTGTGGCCGGTCGACGACATCGGGCTGCAGAAGGCCGTCGCGCTGCATTACCTGGATGATGCGCGTCCCACTCCCAAGGCCTTGCGCGAACACGGCGCGCGTTTCGCGCCCTGGCGCACGGTCGCCACCTGGTATCTGTGGCGCAGCCTCGATCCGGGGGTGGTGCAGTACTGATCAACCCAGGTAGGCAGCGAGTACCCGTTCGTCCTCACGCAGATGGGCGGGTGTCCCTTCGATGGCGATACGGCCGCGATCCATCACGTAGGCGTAATCCGCCACCTCCAGGGCGCTCTTGGCGAACTGTTCCACCAGGAGCAGGGTGATGCCGGTTTCCTTGAGGCGGCGGATGGTGTTGAACACCTCCTGCACGATGATGGGCGCGAGGCCCATGGAGGGCTCGTCCAGCAGCATGACCTTGGGTTTGGACATCAGGGCGCGGCCGATCGCGAGCATCTGCTGCTCCCCGCCCGACAGGGTGCCGGCCGCCTGCAGACGCCGTTCCTTGAGACGGGGAAACAGCGCGTAGACCCCTTCCAGGTCAGCAGCGGCCCGGGCGCGAAAACCGAAGAAGCGGGGCAGGCGGCTATAGGCACCCAGCAGTAGGTTGTCTTCCACCGAGAGCGGGCCGAACACCTTCCGCCCCTCCGGCGAGTGGGCCAGTCCGAGGCGGGCGATACGGGAGGCTTCCAGATCCTGGACCGGCCTGCCGTCCAGCAACACGCGTCCCCGATTCGGCCTGACCATGCCGGAAATGGCCCGCATGGTGGTGGTCTTGCCTGCGCCGTTCGCGCCGATCAGGGCCACCACCGCGCCCGCTTTCACTTCCAGGGAGACGCCTACGAGCACCTCGCTCGTCCCGTATCCCGCATGCAGATTCTCGACCATCAACACTGCTTCATCCTTCCCTTCATCCGACCTGGGGGGCGGGCGCGACGGCGCCTGCCGTGTTGTCGGCCAGGCCCAGATAGGCCTCGATCACCTTGGGATCGCGCTTGACCTGCTCCGCCGTCCCGGCCGCAAT
>JAJZRT010000982.1 GCA_021802595.1 Pseudomonadota bacterium | reverse complement strand
CCGATCTCGTGGCGGCACCGGTGAACGCACCCTTCTCATGCCCGAACAGTTCGTTCGCCAGCAGCTGCTCGCTGAACGCGCCGCAGTTGATCGCGACATAGGGACCTGCTGCCCGCGTACTGTGCTTGTGCAGATATTTTGCGAACAGTTCCTTGCCGGTTCCGCTCTCGCCCGTGATGAGCACGCTGCAGTCGGTCGGCGCGATCTGCCGCGCCATCTCCAGCAGGCGCTGCACCGTGATATCCTGGGTGACGATGCCCTCGCCCTCCCGATAGCCCTCCACCTCGCGGCGCAATGCCTCGTTCTCGCGGCGCAGGCCGACCTTCGTCAGCGCCTCGGCCACGACCTTGCGCACCTCGTCGAGACGGAACGGCTTGGCGATGTAGTAGAACGCGCCATGCTTCAGCGCCTGCACGGCCGATTCCGCCGTCGCAAAGCCGGTGATGAAGATCACCTCGGCCTCCGGCTGCAGTTCGCGGCTTTTCTTCAGCACGTCCATGCCGTCCACGCCTTCCATGCGCAGGTCGGTGAGTACCACGTCGAAGTGCTGCGATTCGAGCAGCGCGACCGCGGCTGCGCCGTTCTGGGCGGCGGTGACCCGGTAACCCTCCTTTTCCATCACGTGCTGGAGATTGCGCAGGGCGATCTCCTCGTCGTCCACGATCAGCAGACTAGCATCCATCATTGCGCTCCTTTGTCGTCGCTCGCACCCGTCGCGAAGCCGGCGTCCCGACCCGCGGGCGGCAGGCGGATGCAGAACGCCGCACCCTGGCCCGGCGCACTCTGCACGGCAATGCAGCCGCCATGCTCGTCGACGATTTCATACACCACGAACAGCCCCAGCCCCATGCCGTGGCCGACATCCTTGGTAGTGAAGAAGGGATCGAAAATGCGCGGCAGGATGTCCGGCGCGATGCCCGGCCCGTTGTCCGCCACCCGGATTTCCACCATCTCCCCTTTCGTTTCGCATCCTTCGCCCAGTGCCGTTCCCGGGGGCGGTTCGCTGACCTGCACGACCTGCGCTGAAATGTCGATCCGTCCCTGCGCGCCCAATCCTTCCATGGCGTTGCGGATCAGGTTCACGAATAGCTGTTGCAGACGCTGTGCATCGGCCGGCACGCTCAGATCCTCCGGAATGGACAGGTGCACGACCGACTTGGCCGCGATCTCCCCGCGCACGAAGCCGACCGTCTGCGCGACCAGCGCCTTCAGCAGCACCGGTTCCTTGCGGAAGGCCCGCTCGCGTGAGAAATCCAGCAGCGAGCGGACGATGTTGCGCGCCCGTTCGGTCTGCTGGTCGATCTGCGCCAGGTACATCTTCTGCGTCGCCGCATCGCACTCGCCCACCTCTTCCTGCAGGATCTGGCAGGAGGTCGAAATGTTCGACAGCGGGTTATTCAGTTCATGGGCCACGCCGGACAGCATGGTTCCCAGCGAAGCCAGCCGCTCCGAGCGCATCAGCGACTTCTGCCGCAGATCCAGTTCCTTCAGCATGTGGTTGAAGGCCGTGATGATCGACACGATTTCGCGATCGTCCGACGGCGCGGACAGCGTCTCCCGCCGGTTGGCGGGGATCGCCGCGACGCTGGCCTCCATCTCTTTCAGCGGCCGGACGACCCGCAGCGACAGCGCGCGCCCGATGACCACGATCAGCACCGCCATGCTCACGATGACCCCCAGCAGCAGCGTGCGGAACGAGGCCAGCGTCGTCTGGATCTGGCGCCGCTCCGCGCCGGCCATGTCCTCCGCGATGGCGACCAGTTCCTGCCCCAGGGCCCGTACCCCGGACTCCCGCTCGAGCGGCGGCGGGTTGACGGCAGCGAAAGCCGACATCTGCCGCTGGTAGTCGCCAAGGAGCGCGTGCAACTCTCCCAGGCGCGCCGGCGTGGCAATCGCCAGGAAGTCGGCCCGGTTGGCCGTCAGCATGGTCCTGGCCAGCTTGATGTAGGCCGCGTTCTCCTCGAGATCGGTGGCCTGTTGGTGCAGGAAATAGTTGCGTTCGAAGCGGCGTATCTCCAGCACGGTGTTGAACAGATCGGTGGCGCGCTGCCCCAGGACCACCCGCGCTTCCAGCGTGCGCAACTCGCCCACGAAGAACAGGGAGGCGACCAGTATGACCGCCGCCACCGCGTAATAGCCCAGCGTGATTTTTCCCCGCAGGGAGTGGCGCTGAAAAGCGCCGCGAATTGCAGGCATCACGATCCGACCCTCCAGCCGTTCCCGTCAACGCCTCCAGTATAGTTGCAATTTGCAACAAATGACACGGTTTGCAACATCCTCAAAAACAAACCTGCTTTTCACTTTTATTACATTGGGTTATGACTCTCTTTGCGAAATCGCTCGTTGCAATAGGCAACATGGCGCATCCAACTCATTCCATCTGAAATCAAATAATTTATTGTTTAACAACAGGTTACATAGCTGGCACGCAATATGCGTTCTTTAGGGGCAACTACCACCCTGAAGCGAGAATGCCATGAACCTCATGACCAAAATCCTCAACGCCCTGGCCTTTGCGAATATCGGCAACCAGCATCAATTCAACGTTCTCCTGCGCCAGGTCGACCGTCCGGCCGTTCCGGGCCTGAACCTGGCCCCGCTCGGGACGGTTTCCGCCCAGGCCGACACCGCCTCTGTGGCGCACGGCATCCGACATGCCCAGGGCACGCTGTAAAGCGCCCTG
>JAJZRT010000981.1 GCA_021802595.1 Pseudomonadota bacterium | reverse complement strand
AAGACCGTCGCGCGCGTCACCTCCGACACCATCTGGGACTGGGACCTGGTTGCCGACCGCATCTGGTGGAACGAAGGCATGCAAAACACCTTCGGCCACGCGCCGGCCGATCTCCCCGCCGACAGCCGTTCCTGGACGATGCTTCTTCATCCTGCCGATCAGGATCGCGTCGTGAAGAGCGTTCGCGAGGTGATCGACAACGGCGGGGAGAACTGGTCGGCCGAATACCGTTTCCAGCGCAAGGACGGCCGCTATGCCTACGTGCTGGATCGCGGGTCGGTGATCCGCGACGGCAACAGACGTGCCATCCGCATGGTCGGCGGCATGACCGACCTCACCAGCCGCAATGACGCGGAACTGGAGCTGGCCCGGCTCAACCGCGCCCTGCGCGTGCGGAGTGCCTGCGACGAGGCCGTCATCCATGCCACCGACGAGCAGGTTCTGTTGAATGAAATCTGCCGCATCGCGGTCGAGATCGGCGGTTATCGCATGGCCTGGATCGGCTACGCCCAGGACGATGCCGAGCAGTCGGTACGCCCCATGGCCCATGCCGGTGCCGGGGCCAGCTATCTGAAGGACATCCAGCTCAGCCGATCCGCCGACAGGGCGGATGGCCGGGGTCCGGTCGGGCGGGCATTGCGCAGCAATCAGGTGGTGGTCATCGAAGACCTGCAACGCGACGCCAGCTTCCAGCCCTGGCTCGATGCCGCATTGCGCCACGACTATCGCAGTCTGGTGGTGCTGCCGTTGCACGACGGGCAGCGTACCTATGGAATATTCGCCCTGTTCTCATCTCAGGTGCATGACACCGGCCCAGACGAAGTGCGCCTGCTGCAGGAACTGACCGACGACCTGACTTTCGCCCTTGGCGCCCTGCGCAGCCGCCTCGAGCAGGACCGGATCCAGGCAGCCGTACTGAAAATTGCCGCCGGCGTATCCGCCGATTCGGGCAATGCCTTCTTCGAAGACCTGGTCAGCAACATGACCGCGGCGATGGGAGCCGACGCCGGCGTCATCGCACGCATCCAGCCTGGCGAGCCGCCGTCGGCACGCACCGAGGTGGCCTACGTCAATGGACGTCTGATTCCCAATTTCACCTACCCGCTCGCCGGCACGCCCTGCCAGCACCTCAGCGACGCGGTCCATTACGTGATACCCGGTCGCGTCAGCGAGCTTTTTCCATGTACCGCCGAACTCAGTTCGCGACGCGCGCAGGCTTATGTAGGGCATCGTCTGGACAATTCGGCCGGCCAGCCGATCGGGCAATTGTTCGTGCTGTTCAGCCACCCCTTGCAGGACACGGCCTTCATCACCTCGACGCTGCAGATCTTTGCCACCCGCGTGGCCTCGGAACTCGAACGCCAGGCTGCCGATGCCCATATCCGGCAGCAGGCCTCGCTGCTCGACAAGGCGCAGGATGCCATCGTGGTGCGCGGCGTCGATCATGTCATCCGCTACTGGAACAAGGGCGCTGAACGCCTGTATGGCTGGACGCGCGACGAAGTGATCGGCCAGTCGATCGAAATGCTGCTGTATGCCGACCCGGAGGACTTTCGCGGGAGCACGCGCAAGGTGCTGGAACAGGGGGAGTGGAACGGCGAGATCGTGCAACTGCGCAAGGACGGCAGCGCCCTCACTGCCGAAGCCCACTGGACCCTGTTGCGCGACGAGCAGCAGGCGCCTGACGCCATCCTGGCGATCAACACCGACATCACCGAGCGTAAATCAGCCGAGCGCGAAATCCAGCAGCTGGCTTTTTACGATCACCTCACCGGCCTGCCCAATCGCCAGTTGCTGCGCGACCGCCTGCAGCACGCGCTGGCGATCGAGGCACGCAGCCGCCAGGTGGGTGCGCTGCTGTTCATCGACGTCGACAACTTCAAGACGCTCAACGATACGCTGGGCCATGCCATCGGCGACATGTTACTGCAGCAGATTGCCCAGCGTCTGCAGACCTGCCTGCGCAAGAGCGACACCCTGGCGCGCCTGGGCGGCGATGAATTCGTGATCGTGCTGGAAAACCTGGCTTCCACACCGGACGAAGCCGCTGCACTCGCGACGCGGGTGGGCGAGAAGATCCTCGCCAGCTTCGCCTCCCCCTTTCAGTTGGCCAATTATGGCCACCACTGCACATCGAGCATCGGCGTCACGCTCTTCAACGACCAGCCGGTCACGCTGGACGAGCTGATGCAGCGCGCCGACCTCGCGATGTACCAGTCCAAGGCGCATGGCCGCAACGCCCTGCGATTTTTCGACCCGGCCATGCAGGCGGTGGTCGCGGCCCGCGCCGAGCTGGAAGCCGATCTGCGCAAGGCCCTGAATAGCCAGTCGCTCGAATTACATTACCAGGCGCAGGTCGACAGCCTCGGACACGTCTGCGGTGCCGAAGCCTTATTGCGCTGGAACCACCCCGAACGCGGCTGGATTGCGCCCGCCTCGTTCATCCCGCTGGCCGAGGAAACCGGCCTGATCCTGCCGATTGGTCAACGGGTGCTGGAAACCGCATGCGCGCAACTGGTGGCCTGGGCGGCCCTGCCGCACATGGCATCGCTCAACCTGGCAGTCAATGTCAGCGCGCGCCAGTTCCGCCAGCCGGACTTCGTCGCCCAGGTATTGCAGACGCTCGACCAGAGTGGCGCCGATCCGCACCGGCTCAAGCTGGAGCTGACGGAAAGCCTGCTGGTG
>JAJZRT010000980.1 GCA_021802595.1 Pseudomonadota bacterium | reverse complement strand
GCCTACAACCGCTTCCCCAACAACTTCTCGCACATCTTCGCCGGCGGCTATGCGGCGGGCTACTATAGCTACAAGTGGGCCGAGGTGTTGTCGGCCGATGCCTACAGCCTATTCGAGGAAGACGGCGTGTTGAACCCGGAGACCGGCCGCCGCTTCTGGAGCGAGATCCTCGGCGTCGGCGGCTCGCGCGATGCGCTGCAATCGTTCGTCGCCTTCCGCGGCCGCGAGCCGACCATCGACGCGCTGTTGCGGCACAACGGCATGGTGTAGGCTTGCGCCTGTTCCGCCTGGCCCGAAGGAGACCGACTTGAGACGTTCGATTTGGCTCGCGCTGTGGCTCGTCCCGTTCGCCGCGTCGGCGGCGGAGATGTATCGCTGGGTCGATGCCAACGGCATCACCCATTACTCCGACTCGCCGCCGCCGGTTAGCGTGCAACAGGCCAGCCGGCTGACTGCCGCCACCGAGCAGGCGACCGCCGCGACAGCGCAGGCCAAACCCGCCGTCGTGCTCTACGCCTTCGCCTGCGGCCCGCTGTGCGACAACGCGATGGCCTGGCTGGCGGAGCGCAATATCGGCTATAGCCTGAAGAACCCGCAGACCGAACCCGAGGCCGCCACCGAACTGCAAAAGCTCACCGGCGTTCAGGAAGTGCCGGTGCTCAAGGTCGGCGACAAGCACCACAAAGGCTTCGAGCCGGCCAACTGGACCAAACTCTTGACCGGCGCCGGCTACAGCGCTGCCTCGACCAAGCCGGAAAAGAAGTAAGCCTCTAGAGCAGGACGACCCGGTTCCGGCCCGCGTTCTTCGCTTGATACAGGGCGCGGTCGGCGCGATGAAAGATTTCCGAGAAGGTGCGATCAGCCTCGGTCGCCTCCGTTGCACCGATACTGGCCGTTACCGAAAACGGCTGGTCGGGCAGGCCGAACATTGCCTGGGCAATCGCCTCGCGTAGACGCTCTGCCAGCAGCAGCGCCTGTTCCCGCCCCGTCTCGGGCAAGCAGACCGCGAACTCCTCACCGCCCAAGCGCCCGACCAGATCGATCTGCCGGGTCATATGGCGCAATATCTCCGAGAACTGCCTCAGCACGACGTCACCCAGCAGATGGCCATGACGGTCGTTGACGTCCTTGAACAAATCGACGTCGAGAATCAAGAAGGACAGCTCAGCCCGATAACGGCTTGCCCGCGACATTTCCGCCTGAAACCGTTCGATAAAGTGGCGCCGGTTGTAGAGGCCCGTCATTTCATCGATCGTGGCCAGAATTTTTAACTGCTCCTCCAGCACCTTCCTCTTGGTCTCGTCGCGCGCCACCCCTTCGACGCCGGCGAATTCGCCATCCGGGCCGAAGCGCATGCGGGCATTGGTCGATAGCCAAACGATCGAACCGTCCTTGTGTCGCAAGCGCGCCTCGACGTTTCGGGCCTGGCCCGCACCCTCCTTGATCGCCTCGACCACCCGCCCGCGTTCTTCCGGATTCAGGTAGTAGTCGGCCAGGAACGTGCCTATGACTTCTTCGCGCCGATAACCGAGCACCTCGCTCAAATGCGGCGAGATGAAACTGACCCGCCCTTCGGGGTCGGTCCGGTAATAGATGTCCGGCAAGCGCTCGATGATGGCGTTGAGCGCGGCATTCGCTTCGTTCAACTCGCCCAGCAGGCGCTTTTCGTCGGTGATGTCGCGCAACGTGCCGACCACCGCCTTATCGGTCGAATCCGAGCCGACGACCCCCACATTCACCCGCACATCGCGCGGTTTCCCACCCGTCACCGCCACGACCCGAAATTCATAACTGCTCGGCGCCGCCTCGCCTCTCAGGCGGGCATGGTGATAAGCGACCAAACGCGCCCGGTCCTGGGCGTCGACGAATTCGATGAAGGGCCTGCCGATGACCGCTTCGCGCCGTCCGTCCGCGAGCAGTTCGGCCGCCGCCTTATTGACGTAGACAAGACACTCGTTGCGCACCACGAAGAAGCCATCGCGGACATGGTTAAGCAATTTGTCCATGTCGGCCCGGTTGTCCAGTAGGCTGGCCAAGAAGTCATCCATAGCATCCCAGTGCGATCAAGGTCGACATGGCTAGGAAAGATCCAAGAAACCCGTCTCCCAGTCAACCGGCATCAGGCCGCAATCCGCAGGGGTTCCTGAATATCCCTCTCGATTGCCCGGCCATTGGCTTCGCTTTGCTTTGGCCGAGGCCGGCTGGCAAAATCCAGGCAGCGCCATGCCCTAGCCCGTTCAGGCATCATAGGCGTCGGGGCAATGATGCCGCCCCCTACCGACAACCCGTCTAATCCGCCATGAAACTCGCCACCTGGAACGTCAATTCGCTGAAGGTCCGCCTGCCGCATCTGCTCGACTGGCTGGCCGCGACGCAAACCGATGTCGTCTGCCTGCAAGAGACCAAGACCGAGGACGCCAACTTCCCGCGCGCCGAGATCGAGGCGGCCGGCTACCAGGTCGTCTTCGCCGGCCAGAAGACCTACAACGGCGTCGCCATCCTGAGCCGCGCGCCCATGCGCGACGTGCAAGTCGGCATCCCCGGCCTGGCCGACGAGCAGAAGCGGGTGCTCGCGGTCAGCGTCGGCGACACGCGCGTGATCGATCTCTACGTGCCCAACGGCCAGAGCGTCGATTCCGACAAGTACCGATACAAGCTCAGCTGGCTCGAGGCCCTGGCCGCGTGGTT
>JAJZRT010000979.1 GCA_021802595.1 Pseudomonadota bacterium | reverse complement strand
TGATGTTGAGCAGCCGCGCCGCCTTCTCGGCGTCGTCGAAAAACAGCTCGTAGAAGTCGCCCATGCGGTAGAACAGCAGCATGTCGGGATGCTGCGCCTTGATGCCCAGGTACTGCTGCATCATTGGCGTGTGGGCTGTGGGCTCCTTGGCGATCGACATGGGCGAACGGGCGGGGGATCAGACCTTCAGTTCGGGGGGCAGGTGGGGGGCGAGGATCTGCAGCATCTGTCCGAAGATCTTGGGCGTGGCGGCGACGATGTTGCCGGATTCGAGGAAGCCCTCGTCGCCCAGGAAGTTGCCGACCAGCGCGCCGGACTCCTGCGCGATCAGGCTGCCGGCAGCGAGGTCCCAGGGCTTGAGGTGCATTTCCCAGAAGCCGTCGTAGCGGCCGCACGCCACGTAGGCGAGGTCGAGCGCGGCGGAACCGGGGCGGCGCAGGCCGGAGGTGGCTTTCATCATGTCTCGGAACATGTTGATGTAGGCCTCGGAAAAGCTGAAGTCGCGGAAGGGGAAGCCGGTGCCGATCAGGCATTCGCTCAACTTGGCGCGCTTGCTGGCGCGGATGCGGCGGTCATTGAGCATGGCGCCTCGACCGCGGCTGGCGGTGAAGAGTTCGTTGCGGGCGGGGTCGAATACCACGGCCTGGGTGATCTGGCCCTTGTGCTTCAGGGCGATCGAGACCGAGTACTGCTGCAGGCCGTGCAGGAAGTTGGTGGTGCCATCGAGCGGATCGATGATCCAGACGTAGTCCTCGCCGTTTCTGGCGTCGGCCGAGCCGGACTCCTCTGCTAAAATCCCATGGTTTGGATAGGCGTCGAGCAGGGTTTCGATGATGGCGCGTTCAGCCATCTGGTCGACTTCGCTGACGTAATCGCGGTCCTGCTTGCTGCGCACGGTGAGCTGGTCGAGGTCGAGCGAGGCGCGATTGATGATCGCCCCCGCCTTGCGAGCGGCTTTCACCGCCGTGTTGAGCATGGGATGCATGGTGTCTGGCAATAGATTCAAAGAACGAGCCGCGTATTTTACTAGATGACTTCAGCCGAGCCTAAACTTCTCGCCAACATCCGCGTGGTGCTGGCACGCACCAGCCACCCCGGCAACATCGGCGCGGCGGCTCGGGCGATGAAGACGATGGGGCTGGACCAGCTTTACCTCGTCGAGCCTGCCGTGTTTCCCAACAGCCAGGCGGACGCCATGGCCTCCGGCGCGACCGACCTGCTGGCCCGTGCGCGGGTGTGCGCTACGCTTGCCGAGGCACTGGCCGACACCACGCTGGCGCTCGGCGTATCGGCACGCCGGCGCGATATCGTTGCTGACGTGCTGATGCCTCCCGAGGCTGCGACCCGTCTGCTGATCGAAGCGCAGGCGGGCCCGGTGGCGCTGGTGTTTGGCAACGAAACCAGCGGGCTGTCGAACGAGGAACTGAGCCTGTGCCAGGGACTGGTGACGATTGCCGCCAACCCCGAATACAGCTCGCTCAATCTCGCGGCGGCCGTGCAAGTGCTGTGCTACGAAATCCGCAAGACCTGGCTGGGACAGGCAAGCTGGCCGCAGCCTGACTTGGAGGCGGCGACGGGCGACGAGATGGAGAAGTTCTACGGCCATCTGGAAACCGCGCTGGCCGAGCTGGAGTTCCTCAACCCCGGCTCGCCCGGCAAGCTGATGCTGAAACTGCGGCGGCTGTTCGCGCGCACCCGGCTGGCGAAGGAAGAGGTGAACATCCTGCGCGGCATCCTGAGCGCGGCGCAGGAAGCGAAACAGCTCGCCCTGCGCGTGGGGAACCGGGACGCCAAATAGTTGACTAAATTACTGGGAAAAAGCATTCTCAACCCATGAGCCTCACCCGCCAACTCAGGGAAGACATCGCCGTCGTGTTCGACCGCGACCCGGCCGCGCGCTCGACCTTCGAGGTCGTCACCACCTATCCCGGCTTCCACGCCATGGTCATCCATCGCCTGGCGAACAAGCTGTGGCGCATGGAATGGAAGTGGCTGGCTCGCTTCACCTCGCACCTCGGCCGCTGGCTCACCGGCATCGAGATCCACCCCGGCGCCACCATCGGCCGCCGCGTGTTCATCGACCACGGCATGGGCGTGGTGGTGGGGGAAACGGCGGAAATCGGCGATGACTGCACCCTGTATCATGGCGTTACGCTCGGCGGCACTTCGTGGAACAAGGGCAAGCGCCACCCGACCCTGATGTCCGGCGTGGTGGTGGGTGCCGGCGCCAAGATCCTCGGCCCGATCACCATCGGCGCCAACGCGCGCATCGGCTCCAACGCTGTGGTGGTGAAGGACGTGCCGGAGAATGCGACGGCGGTGGGCATCCCCGCGCGGATCCTGGACAGCGCAGCCGAGAAGCAGCGCAACCAGCAGGCCGAGAAACTCGGCTTCTCGGCCTACGCGATATCGGCCGACATGAACGATCCGGTGGTGAAGGCGATTCACGGCCTGATCGACCACTCGGCCCACATCGACCACCGGCTGGAGCTGATCCTGACGCAACTGCAGAAGCTGGGGGCTGAGATGCCGGCCGGGCAGGACAAGCCCGACGATTTCGATCCGAACTATTTGAACAAAATAGTTGACTAAATTGCTAAGGTACGCAATAGTTGACTGAAATGCTCGGGAATTTTATAGTTCGGGCGAAATTTCGGGAGAACGAGTCATGAGATTGACCACCAAGGGT
>JAJZRT010000978.1 GCA_021802595.1 Pseudomonadota bacterium | reverse complement strand
GGTCTGGTCGAGCGTCTGCAGCACTTGGGCGACGAAATCCGGCTGGCGGAACTGGCGCGCGCTGACATTGACGGCCACATTGAGCGCCGCCATGTGCGGCAGGGCTGCCCAGGCGACCAGCTGCGAGCAGGCGATTTCCAGCACCCGCCGCCCGATCGGCAGGATCAGGCCGGTTTCCTCGGCCAGCGGGATGAACGAGGCGGGCGCGATCCAGCCGTGTTTGGGATGCGGCCAGCGCAACAGCGCCTCTGCGCCGCAGATACGGCCCTGACTGTCGACCTGCGCCTGGTAATGCAGCTCGAAGGCCTGCTCCTGCAGGGCCTTGCGCAGATCGGCCTCCAGCTCGGCACGGGCGGCCACCACCGCCTGCATCGCCGGGTCGAAGAATCGCAGGGCGTTGCGGCCATGCGCCTTGGACTGGTACATGGCGAGGTCGGCGCGCTGCAGCAGTTCGTCCGGCGTGACCGGCTGGTCGTTGAAGAGGGTGACGCCGATGCTGGATGTGCAGTGGTGGCCATAATTGGCCAGCTGGAAGGGGGCGGCAAAGCTGGCAAGGATTTTTTCGCCCACGGCCGTTGCGAGCGTGGCGGCTTCGTCCGGCGTCGAGGCCAGGTTTTCCAGCACGATCACGAATTCGTCGCCGCCCAGGCGCGCCAGGGTGTCGCCCTTGCGCAGGCAGGTCTGCAGGCGCTGCGCGATCTGCTGCAGCAGCAGGTCGCCGATGGCATGGCCGAGCGTATCGTTCAGCGTCTTGAAATTGTCGACATCGATGAACAGCAGCGCACCCACCTGCCGGCTGCGTTCCTCGATCGCCAGCGCATGTGCCAGGCGGTCGCGCAGCAGCTGGCGATTGGGCAGGCCGGTGAGGTGGTCATAGAAGGCCAACTGCTGGATTTCGCGCTCGGCTGCCTTGCGTTCGGTGATGTCGGTGTTGATCGCCAGAATGGCGTCTGGCTGCTGCTGCTCGTCGCGCAGCAGGGTCCAGTGGGCTTCGGCCGTGAGCGCGCTGCCGTCCTTGCGCAGCTGCGCGATCTCGCCGTTCCATTCTCCCTGTTCCAGGACCTTGCGCGTGTTCTCGTGAAAGGCCTCGGGGTCGGCGTACAGCAGCATTTCGATCGACTTGCCGATCACCTCGTCGCGCGTCCAGCCATACAGGCGTTCGGCCCCCTTGTTCCAGTAGCGGATGACATGGTCGACGCCGCGCACCACGATGGCATCCTGCGCCTTGTCGAGCAGCGAAGCCTGCTGCCGGATATGGGCGTCGGCGGCCTGGCGTTCGAGCTCCGAAGCCACGCGCGTGGCGAAAATCTGCAGCGTCGAGGTGATGAAGGCCGTGTCCTGAAGTGGATGGCTGAACAGCACGAACAGCTGTCCGATCGGCTGGCCGGCCGAGTTGTCCAGCCGGTGTCCGACATAAGCCTGCGCGCGCCGCGAACTGAGTTCGGCAGTGCACGGGAAAAGTTCGCTGACACGGTTGGGGATCACGTAGTTGACCGCGCTGCCGAGGTGCTGGCAGGGCGTGCCGTCGAGCGGGTACGTGAAATTGGGGATCAGCTGTCCGTTGACGTAGGCCACCTCGGTACGCGCCGTCGGTGGCTCGCCGGGCAGGATGCGCGCGATGACGCCGGCGTCGGCTCCCATCGCAGCGGTCATGTTGCGCACCAGATCCTCGAAGAAGGCATTGCCCGAATCGACGGATACGCCGGCAGCAATTTTCAGTACGGCGGCCTGGATCCGGTCCTGTTCGATGCGGGCGCGCAGTGTCGCGATGGCGTAGGCAAGATCGTCGGTGAGCTCCTGCAGCAGACGGACTTCGTCGGCGCTGACGAGGCTGACCTCAGGCGCGAAGAGCGCGAATACGCCGTAGGTCTGCTCGGCGTCGTGCAGTGCGAGGGCTACCAGGCTGCGGTAGCCTTGACGCATTGCCGCCTCACGCCAGGGTTCGAATCCGGGCTCGCGTTCGAGATCCGGGATCACGATGACCTCATGGCTGCGCAGCGCGCGTCCGATCGGGCCGCGACCGGCCGGCGTGTCGGGTGACCGGCTGATCTCGATTCCCGCCAGGTACTCGCCTGCACCCTTGCCGGCGTGTGCCATGGGTACGACCGACTGCGCGGCATCGTTCTGCGTGTAGCCGATCCAGGCCATGCGATAGCCGCCGACCGTGACAGCGATGCGGCAGATTTCGCTGAGCAGGGACTGCTCATCGGTGGCGTGGATCACCGCCTCGTCGCAGGCGCTCCGCACGCGCAGGGCGCGGTTGAGCCGGGCCAGCTCCAGTTCCGCATCGTTGCGGCTGGTGAGGTCGGTCATGCCGCCGACCATGCGGATGGCGCGGCCGCTGTCGTCGCGGATGACCGACCCGCGATCCAGCACGTAGGCATAGCGCCCGTCCTTGCGCCGGAAACGGTATTCGGCCGACCAGTTCTCCCCGCCGCGGTCGATCGCCTCGCGAACGCTCTTGAGGACACGATCATGATCGGCGGGGTGAAGGTGCTGCGTCCAGGAACGGCTGTCGGCAGAAAGATCGGCCGGCGCGTAGCCGAAAATGCTCTGCATGCCCTCGTTCCACTCGATGCGGTCGTTCACCAGATCCCAGTCCCAGATGGTGTCGGAGGTGACGCGCGCGACCGTCTTGAAGCGTTCCTCGCTTTCGTGCAGGGCCCGCAGCACCCGTTTGCGCTCGGAGATGT
>JAJZRT010000977.1 GCA_021802595.1 Pseudomonadota bacterium | reverse complement strand
TTTGGATTCGACGCCCTCAGGCTCCCCGATTTGCGCAGCTTGTGGCGGCCTTTCTAGGCTTCATTGCGACGTAGCCGCGCGGCAATCTCGCGGTGACATGCCGAATCGCCGTTTGAACTGGGCGCTGAAATGCCGCGGATCGTTAAATCCGCACTGATAGGCAATCGAAGCAATGGAATGCGACTGGTGCCTTTGACCCCGAAGCATATCGAACGCGCCATCTAGCCGCCGCCCCATAACCGATCTGGTAAAGCGCTCACCGCGCTGGGCAAATAGGCGGTGCAGATATCGTTCAGACACGCCAAGCGCCTTTGCGCAGGCTGAAGGGGATAGGGCCTCCGTATCGAACAAGTGTTGATCGATGAATGTCTGAGCTTGGGCCCATCGTGTCGAATTCTTCTGTATTCGCACCGCGCCAGTGCCCTCCTGCTTTTGATATGCGGCAGCGAGCAGCCAGCGCAGGGCAAATAACATATACATGTCGGCATCGCTGTGGCTGTCGACTGACGTAATACCCCTCAGCAATTCAGATGTCGATCTGGCGGGCGCGCTGTCGTGACGAGCAACACGGGGCGATGGCGCAGACTGCCGCTCCTTCGCCCCTTGAAGCGCAAACATCACCGCCGACGGCAGCCGGATCGCGTAGAAAGAACTGGGTGTCGTGAACTCAACCCGCGATGGCTCCGACAAATTGCGGAATGAAATGTCGCCGGGACCAAACTGGAGATGCACCCCCCCTTGTTCAATGGAGCCCGTGCCTTCCAATATGAGGTGCGCGACGATCGACTCTTGATCGCTCTGCGGCAAACCTGCGAGATGGGACGCGGCATGGTTGATGGCCTGCGGCCAGACCGTAAACTGAGCCAGCCACATGTGATGAAGCCGAGGATGAAAGACGACCTGCCCACCCGGCCCTTCGCCCAACACGCGCACATCACCCGGAACGAAACGGTCTGAAAGCAAGCGCTCCCATTCGCGGACGTTGAAGTGCCGCGATGCTGAGCTGTTCAGTTGTACGGAAAAAATTGGTTCAGCCATAGGCAAATTCTCCCGCTTGAGCCCCTTAAATTCCTTCGGGCGGACCCGGTGTCGGCGCGATACCCGTTCAATCCAAGTGAGGTGAAGATGTCAGATGTTCTGGCTGCAATCGGCTCCACGCATCCGAAGACTCGCGGCAATGATGCACCCAGCCTTCTTTCTCTGTTGACCATTCGAAGATCACTCATCGTTGACCACCCACTGAATCGCATAGTAACCCGAGTGCATCGCACTAGAACAAGCACGATTCGAGGAATTGCTGCCTCGGAACGTCTCTTCACTGACACTTACAATGCACTAACGTGATGGCAATCGATGTCAAGCAAACCGGCCTTTCGCGGTGGGCGACGTTACTTCTTCTGGCGCCGTTCCAATTCATTTTTGGGTTGATCTACTCTTGGGGATCGATCGCACCAGCGATCCATACCCAGTCCCGATGGACGAGTGGCACTCTGGATCTCGCTTTTTCGCTGACACCACTCGCGCTATTGCCATCGATCATCTGGGCTGGGCATGCACTACAGACCATCAGCCCCAAACGCATGCTTGCCTTGGCTCTGACATGCTTCACGGTTGGCGGTACCCTGGGATTGGGTGTCGGCGACCCCGTTGCGTTCGTGGCAGGGTACAGCGTTCTTGCGCTCGGCCTTGGCGCCGGCCTTTCCACGGCAGCCTGCATCGCATTTGTGTCGCGAGTCTATCCAAGCATGCGCGGGATGCTTGGCGGCACATTGCTGGCTTTGTACGGAATGTCCTCCGTCATCAGTGCGCCACTATTCGCGTCGCTTGATGATCGGTTTGGATGGCGCGCAGCGCTAGCCGCCCTCATGGGGGTCTATGCGCTGGTCGGATGGGCCGCCTGGATCACCCTTCCTGGCGTCACTGGCGTGGATCAGGCAAAACGATCGGCGCCGTCAATCCTAGCCCTGTTATCGCGGCGGCCAGTACAATGGGCGCTCGGTCTATTGGTCTTGGCCACGCCCCTGGGCTCCGCTTCATTTGCCACCATCGGGAATCTTGTCGGCACCTTCGGCTTTAGTCCCCCATCCGCTGTGACCGCAGTTGCATTGATGGCCGCCAGCAATGGGTTAGGTCGCCTCGGGTTCGGCGCCTTGGCCGATTGGCGTGGCGCGCGATTTAGTCGAATCGCGGTACTCTCCATCAACGCGGTTGCCGCAATCGGCCTGCTCGCAGTGTTCCATGGAGCAG
Organism: Pseudomonadota bacterium; assembly: GCA_021802595.1. The sequence goes on along the minus strand of JAJZRT010000977.1, from coordinate 446 downwards.
ACCGACATCTGCTCTTGGTCTACGCGGTTCTCATGGGTTTGTCATTCGGCGGCATGGCCGGAAAATTGCCCACTCTGGCGGCGCATGTAGTCAAAGACGGACATGCGGAGTCGGCCTTTGGCCTTCTCTTTGGGGCATTCGCCTTGGCGAGTTTTCTCGGGCCGCTGTTGAGCGCAGCCGTTGGAATGCATGCTGCGCTGGAGGTGCTAGCCGTGATGGCAATCACTTCGGCGGTATTCGTCCACTTCACGCCCTGTGCCTCACTGCATCGGTGCGCGAGGACTCTGTTCGGCTGACCGTGACTGATTCCCGCCTAAAGGAAATTTGACGGTCAGCGCCCGCGCAGCCGCCGCCACAGCAGCACAGGCAGGCGCAGCAAAAAGCCGCTGAACAGGCGCGCGTGCATCCAACTCAGCAGGGCATTGTCGCGCAGGTAGTTGAAATGC
>JAJZRT010000976.1 GCA_021802595.1 Pseudomonadota bacterium | reverse complement strand
GCCTTGTATGAGGCCGCCTATGCCGCCCGTCTGCCGGTGATGGTGAAGGGGCCGACTGGCTGCGGCAAATCGCGTTTCATCGAATACATGGCGTGGAAGCTGGGCAAGCCGCTGGTCACCGTGGCGTGCAACGAAGACATGACCGCCTCCGACCTTGTCGGCCGTTACCTGCTCGACGCGGGCGGCACGCGCTGGCTCGATGGTCCGCTGACTCTGGCAGCGCGTCATGGTGCGATCTGCTATCTGGATGAAGTGGTCGAGGCGCGCCAGGATACGACGGTAGTCATCCATCCACTGACCGACCACCGCCGCACATTGCCGCTCGACAAGAAGGGAGAGTTGGTGAGCGCTCACCCCGACTTCCAGCTCGTGATTTCGTATAATCCAGGCTATCAGAGCCTGATGAAAGACCTGAAGCAATCTACCAAACAGCGTTTTGCTGCACTCGAATTCGACTATCCGCAGCGTTCGGTGGAGGCGTCCATCGTCAGCAAGGAAAGCGGCGTGGGTGAAGACGTCGCCGAGCGACTGGTCCAGGTGGCCGAGGTGGCGCGTGCGCTCAAGGGACATGGCCTCGACGAGGGCATTTCCACCCGGTTGCTGGTGTATGCAGGCACCCTGATGCAGCGGGGGATCGTAGCACGCGACGCCTGTCGCATGGCGCTGGTGCGCCCGATCAGCGACGACGCCGATATCTGCGACACGCTCAACCACAGCATCGATTCCGTGTTCGCCTGAACGGGATGCGGCGATGAAGGACGCGAAGGACGTCGAAACGCGTGTGCTGGCCTGCGGCTTTGCCAGTGTGCAAAGCGTATTCGCCGACTGCCACGCCAACGCCAGCCGGCTGCTCTCGGCCGAGGGGGTGCAGCACTGGCTGGATGGGGCGCAGTTGCTGTGTCGCATGGGGCGCGGTGATGCGCCTGTGCTGGCGTTCATGGAGGAAATGCCCGGTGTGGCAGCCGGACTTGGCGAGGCCGCGATTGGCGAAACCGTCGCCTTTGTGCAGCGGTTGACGCGCACTCCCAACGGACCGGCGATTGCACCGTTCCTGCAAAGCCTGGCAGCTGCGGCGCGCAGCATGGAAAGCCTGCCGTTATTGCGGGAATATTTCCATCTGGTGTGGTCTACCCTGCAGCGCACCAGTCCCCAGGTGCACGGTCTCGACAACATGTACCCCAGCGCCTGTCTGGTCGAAATGCTGGGCAGCGTGCCGCGGCTGTTCGGCATGCTGTCGTTTGCCGGCCTGCGCAACTGGGTGGAGTACGGTATTCGCGCTTATGCCGGCGATCCCGACCGGCAACGGGAATACTTCCGCCTCGACACGCCCGACAGTCGGGCTGTGGTGCAACGCGAGCGCCACGGCACACTGTTCATCGACATCGAGCATCGGCTCGATCTGTACCTGCGCGGGCTCTGGCACAGTGAAGCGCAGTTCGTGCCATATTCGCTGGCATTCGATACCCTGCGCCGGCCGGTGCCGTACTACGACGCCAATGGCCTGCATGTGCCGGAAGTGTACGACGATATCGCCGGTGTGCGCGGCGTGGACCGTTATCGCGCGCTGGTAGCCCACGTGGCTGCGCACCGGCGCTGGACCCATCCGGTAGTGGCTGACAATCTGAGCCCGTTCCAGCGTCTGTCGGTGGAGGTGTTCGAAGACAGCCGGGTGGAGCATCTCGCGCTGCGTACCCTGCCCGGTCTGCGCAACCTGTGGTTGCGGCTGCACCCGCACCCTGGCGCTGATGACTGTCCTGAAGGTTATGCCTGCATCCGTCACCGGCTGACCATGATGTCGCGGGCCCTGCTCGATCCGCAGCACGGTTATACCGATGCGGCGATCATCGAATTCGAGCAGCGCTTCCACGAACTGATTGGTGCGGGCGAAAGTTCGACCGAGGCCATGGTGACCCTCGGCGTACAGTTCATTGCCCGCACCCGGTTGCCACAGGACTTTGGTGCCCGTGTCTGGTTTGAGGACACGCAGGTGGATTACCGCGATGATAACCGCCTGATGTGGCAGTTCATCGAGGAAGGTGACGAGGAGGTTCAGGATGAAAAGGCCAGACCACCCGACACCGCGAACGACGACGCGCAGCGTCTGCCACCGCGGTTGTACCCCGAATGGGACGACGCAGCCGGGTATTATCGTCCCGATTGGGTCAGTGTATACGAGCATCTGCATCCGGCGGGCGACGCAGGACAGATCGACCGCATCCTGAACCGTCACCAGCCACTGGCCCGGCAGTTGAAGAAGATCATGGATCTGCTCAAGCCGCAGAACAAGGTGCGCATCCGCTACCAGGAAGAAGGCGAAGAGCTTGACCTCGACGTGGCAATCCGGGCGCTGATCGATTATCGCAGCGGTGCCACCCCTGACCCGCGCATCAATTTGAGCCATCGGCACGACGGACGCAATATCGCCGTGTCAGTGCTGCTCGACCTGTCGGCTTCGCTCGACGAGGTGCCACCTGGCTGCCAGCAGAGCAAGCTTGCATTGAGCCAGGAAGCGGTCAGCCTGCTGGGCTGGGCGATGGCGGAAATGGGAGACCGCTATGCGATCGGCGGCTTCTATTCCAATACCCGTCACGAAGTACGCTATCTGCATATCAAAGGGTATGGCGAAAGCTGGGATGCTCCGGTCAAGGCGCGACTGGCAGCCATGGAAGCCGGTTATTCGACGCGTATGGGCGCGGC
>JAJZRT010000975.1 GCA_021802595.1 Pseudomonadota bacterium | reverse complement strand
CGCATATTAAAGATCGGCCAGCGTCATGCGGCCGCGGCCGGCCTCGCCGAGCTCGCTGCGCGCGCGCTGCTGGGGCTTGACGATGGCCCGTGCGAGCGGGCCGCGGTAGAAGGCATCCGGCCCCCTGGCCGCGATCAGTTTCAGGGTTTTCGCCAGGTCGGGCTGCACCAGCCAGTCGCCTTCGGCGAGCGGCACGCCGCCGGGACGGAAGATCGCGGCGGTTTCGGGCTGGATCTGCGTGCGGCCGTCGTCGTTCGCGATGTCGGCGGCGAGGAAGCGGTTGACGCGAAAACCGTGCTCGGCGAGTTCGATGGCGGGCACCAGCGTGGCCGCCAGCTTCATCGTGCCCCAGCGGGTGAGCGCGGCATCGAGGCCGCGCAGGGTGCCCGGCACGCCTACCGCGAGGCCGCTGGTCGAGGCCAGCGGAAAGGTCATCGGCAGGCCGTCGGGAGCGAACATGTCGGCGCGCGCGGCGGCCGGCGCGCGCTCGCGCGAATCGACGAAGAAGGTTTCGCCGGTTTTGGCGAGATGGACCAGCATGAAGCCGCCCCCGCCGATGCCGGACGACTGCGGCTCGACCACGTTGAGCGCGAACTGCACCGCGGCGGCGGCATCGATGGCGTTGCCCCCCTGCGCCAGGATGCGCGCGCCGGCCGCCGCGGCAGCCGGGTGCGAGACCGCCACCACGCCGTCGGGCGAGGCGGCCAGCAGCGGAGAGGAGAACAGACAGAGGACGAGCCAGCGCGCAATGCGGTTCATGGGGGTGGGCCGGAGCGGCGAAAAAGCGGACGGGGGAGAGCCTGCCCTGCCTTGGCCCCGCACGTCAATGCGCAGAGCGTGGCTCAGCCGGGCTTGCCGTCGACGCGCGGGCGCAGCAGCATGGGGGCATACACCGCGACGAACAGTCCAAACGCGGCGACCCACGCCAGTCCGGCAACCGTCATGATCTGCAGGTAGACCCCCGGGAAGAACAGGGGCAGCGTGACCCGGATCAGCGCCGCGAGGTTGATCAGCACGAAGGCCCGCGTCATCACCGGTGCGGGTTCGAGCATCCGGCCGGTGTGCCCGAGCGACACCCGCGCCATCATGCCCAAGGTCAGCGCACCGATCGCACCGGCGGTGAAGGCGTGCAGCGCGTTGACGGAGGGCGTGCTCAGCCCGGCCGCCGACAGCGCCAGCAGCGCGAAGCCGAAAACGACCCAGGCGTAGCCAAGGTGCAGGATCCACAGCAGCGGCACCGACCAGAATTTGGACGTGAACCAGCCGGCCAGCCGGATGGCATGCACCACCGCAGCGAGGGCGGCGAGGCAGGCCGTGACGGTCGAGTCGGGCGCGATCAGCGCGGAACCTAGTGCACCGAGGGTCGCGACGGGCACCAGGCGCTCGATGGTCTTCCAGCGCCGCGCACGGGTGCGCAGCTTGTTGTCGGTGAAGCTCGGAATCACCCGTCCACCCATGATCACGATCATCGTCACCACCACATACACTGCAAGATGCAGTCCCGTTCGGGCGGTTCCGGAGGTCCAGCCGAGTGCTTCGGCATGCACGAGGGCATTGGCTGCCGTCAGGACCAGCAGCATGATGGGGAAGGGAAAGTTGTGCAGTTGCCTGGCCCTGAGGATGGGCAAGGCGAGTGCGAGCGCCAGGGCCGGCAGGAAGGCCAGATCGACCGTCGCGACCAGCCACGTCGGCAGCCCTGGAACGAGAAAGGCCACCCGTCCTGCCACCCACAGCAGGAACAGCATGGCCAGCGGCGTGCCTGAGGGCGTACGGATGCCGGTCCAGTTCTGTGCGGCGGTCAGCAGGAATCCGGCAATCACCGACACGGTGAAGCCGAACACCATTTCATGGCCATGCCAGATGAAAGGCGACAGGCCGCCGAGGTCGAGGCTGCCGCGCAGCACGAGCACCCACAGCGCCATCAGCAGCACGGCGTAGACACCCGCAGCCAGGAAGAACGGCCGGAAGCCGAGGGCAAACGGCGCCCAGCCGGCGAGGGGTGCCCGCTGCTGCAGGTCTTCGATAGGAAGCAAGGCCATGGCGAATGCCGCTCAGCGTGCCCGGGCGCGCGCGATCAACCTGTGCTCCAGGCACGCGGACGCCGCATGCCGGCGATCTTGCAGGCCTGCTTCACGTAGCCGTAGGGGTACAGCTCGAACAGTTTTTTCTGCGCGTCTTTTCCCATGCGCTCGGCCAGGTGCTTGATGACGAAGCGGGCATCGGCGATGACCTGATGTTCGTCGTAGTAATCGCGCATGAAGCGGATGGTGTCCCAGTGGTCGTCGGTGAGCTGGATGTTCTCGCCCTCGGCGAGCACCCGGGCGATGTCCTCGTTCCAGTCGCCCGGTTCGATCAGATAGCCCTCCGCGTCGCGTTCGGGCAAATTGCTGGCCATGGTGAGGTCCTCCTGTCCGTTGCCTTGCTTAATGATGCATTCTAAATGAATCTAATTATGAAATGCCACGTCGAATCACACGCGTGAAGCCTGGAGACCCGATCAGGTCCCGCCGCCGTGGAATTCGACGCCCGGCTGACGTTCCGGCAGGGCCTCCACCAGCAGCTCCCGCCGGGCATGGGCCATGGCCTCGACGCCCGTCTCGTTCAGATAGGCCTTGGCGTCGGCCACGGCAGCGGCCAGCAGTTCAGCCGCCAGCGCCTCGGGGGCGCGTCCGACGGACCTGGCCAGCGCCCTGAGCTC
>JAJZRT010000974.1 GCA_021802595.1 Pseudomonadota bacterium | reverse complement strand
CCGATGGAACCAGCTCTTCGAGGGTGACCATTTCCAGCCGGTACTGGTGCGGGGCAGGCGGTTTGAGCATGCCCTCGATTCAAACACAAAGCCCCCAGCTCGTGGGGGCTTTGTCAGCAGTCTGAGGGGGCGAAGCCCCCTTTTTCATTGCGCCGGAAAGGCGTCAGAACTTGTATACGAGGCCGGCTGAGAGCAGGTCGACATTCGCTTCGCCGGTGCCGCCATTGGCAGCCGGGCTGCCCGTCTTGAAATAGCGTTCCCATTCCGCGCGAAGCCCGACCGACTTGGTGAAGTTGTACTGTGCGCCCAGGCCCGCTGACCATACAACGTCGGTATCGCTCCTGTCGGGTGCGCCGGCAATCGTGCCATTGAACTGGGTATCCAGAATATTCATTCCGCCCCGGCCAATCAGGGTGAGGCTTGGATTGAGAGCATACGTCCCGACCAGTTGAAGGATCACGCCTTTGGTTCCTCGTGAGCCGGTCTTGGCGCCGCTGTACCCGACTTTTCCTAAATCGGCATAGCCCACTTCCATGGAGATGAATTCGTTGACTTCCAGTCCGCCGAATACCTTCCAGGCGGTGTCCGAGTCATCGCACGAGATGCCTGCGGAACAGGAAACGTCGGTGCGGGACTGGCCCACGTTTGCGCCGAGGTAGGGCGCCAGGGTGAAGTCGAAAAAACCGGCAGTTGCGGGGGTGGACAAGGCCAGTGCCGAGACCATGGCGGCGGCGAGATGCAGTTTGCGCATGTAAAACTCCTCCAGAATAGATTTGATTATTGTGGCGACCAAACCGGCCAGGTAGCTGTCTTGTTCCAGAATGGCTGGCCGGGAAATCGGCAATGAGATTAATCGATTTTTAGGGTTTTAGGTAGCTGATAATGCCCGTTTATTCGTTATTCCGCCTGGAGCGCGTCAGCCATGCTTCGTGGGCAAGAGCTTGATGGGTGAACGGGAAGTTCACTTTCCCGTCCCGGGCTGGCAAGCGACAGACTTCGGGCGCGGCGTGGGTGAACCACGTCTTCAGATGGGGGCTGCTGTTTTATTGAGCGACAAAGCGGGCGCGGCATCATGCTAGACTTCCCACAAAACACGAGGCGAACATGGCCGAGGAGACCGATATTTCCCGCACCGAACCGGCAAGTCCGCGTCGCCTGCAGCAGGCGCGCAGCGCGGGCGATGTGCCGCGTTCTGCCGAACTCACGGCGTGGGCGGTGCTGCTGTCCGCGCTGGGCATGCTGGGCTGGCTGGCGCCGAGGCTGATCCATACCCTGCAGGCCCTGACCGAAGCGGCCTTCATTCACGCGGCGCAACCGCTGTCCCCGGTTTTTCTTCAGGCAGTATGGTCTGCCCTATGGGCCGTGCTGCCTGTGCTGGCCGTCATTTTTTCCGCCGCCCTGGTGGCACCTGTCCTGCTTTCAGGCTGGGTGTTTGCGCCGCGGGTCGCACAGGCCGATCTGACGCGTGCAAATCCCTTCAAGCCCGTTGCCCGACTGTTTTCCGTCGATTCGCTGTTCGAAGGATCGCTGATGCTGTTGAAACTGGCGCTTGCCGCGGGCGCGGTCGGCTGGGCGCTGGCGAGTGGCTGGCCCGGGCTGGAAGGCCTGACCCGCAGCGAAATGGGCGTTGCGCTGGACGCGACGGCGGCCTGGGTGGGACGCGGGATACTGGCGCTGGCGGCAGCGCTGACGCTGGCGGCGGTGGCGGATGCAGGCTGGCGCTGGTGGCGTTACCTGCGCCGTCATGCGATGACCTGGCAGGAAGTGCTGGCCGAGGCGCGCGAATCCGAGGTCAATCCGGAAGTCCGGGCACAGCTGCGCGGCCGTCAGCAGCAGGCCGGCCAGCGTGTTGATGAGGTGATCGGGTGAGCGCGCAGGGCGTGATGGTGATGGGACTGCCGGCAAACCGGCTGGCGGTGCCGGGATTGGTGTTGCTGATTCTGGCGATGATGGTGCTGCCCTTGCCCACCTTCATGCTCGACGTGTTGTTCACACTCAACATCGCACTGGCGATGATCGTGCTGCTGGTGAGCCTGAATGCGCGGCGTCCGCTGGACTTTTCGGTGTTTCCCACGGTACTGCTGCTGACCACGCTGCTGCGCCTGTCGCTCAACGTGGCATCGACCCGCATCATCCTGATGCAGGGCCACACCGGCCCGGAAGCGGCGGGCAGGGTGATCGAGTCGTTCGGCAACTTCCTCGTCGGGGGCAATATCGCGGTTGGCTTCGTGGTGTTCCTGATCCTGGTCATCATCAACTTCGTCGTCATCACCAAGGGCGCCGGCCGCATCGCCGAGGTGGCGGCCCGCTTCACCCTGGATTCGATGCCGGGCAAGCAGCTGGCCGTCGACGCCGATCTCAACGCCGGCTTCATCAACGAGTCCGAGGCGCGCGTGCGGCGCGGCGAGATCGGCCGCGAGGCGGATTTCTACGGCGCGATGGACGGCGCCTCCAAGTTCGTGCGCGGCGATGCCATCGCCGGCATGATCATCCTCGTGGTCAACCTGATCGGCGGCATCGCGGTGGGCCTGCTGCAGCACAATCTGGGGGTCTCCGAGGCGCTGGGGCGCTATGCCTTGCTGACCGTGGGCGACGGGTTGGTGACGCAGATTCCCGCGCTGATCATCTCCACCGCGGCGGGCATCGTGGTGAGCCGCGCGTCGAGCGAGCAGGACCTGTCGCGCGAGTTTTCCACGCAGGT
>JAJZRT010000973.1 GCA_021802595.1 Pseudomonadota bacterium | reverse complement strand
CGACAGGTGACCTCGATGGATGGCGTCATTCATGCCGCCTTTGCGTGCTGTTCCTCAGGCCATGGTGGTGCCTTACCTATGAGGCGCGGAACCAGCCATGTCCTTCAGCAGCTTTACGATCTGTCGGCGCCTTCCTTGTATATCCTTTATATGCTGGTCGAGGCTCTCGAGCTTACTTCGCAATGCCCTCACCATGGCCGGGCGGGTTGGAAATTTGGGAGCTGCTTCGCTGAGGCCCGCGCGAATCTCGCTGAGCGAAAAACCCAGCCGCTGCGAATCATCGATGATGCGAAGCATCTTTACGGCTGAGTCCGGAAATTCGCGATACCCGTTTTTGCCTCGAACCGCCTTGGGCAGCACCGAGTGTTTCTCGTAGAAGCGGATGCGTGAGGTCGCGATTCCCGTGCGTCTAGAAAGCTCTCCGATACGCATTGCAGCTCCTCTTGACCTTAAACCAACGTTGAGGGTCTAGCATCGCCGGGCAGTGGGGAAAAGCACGAGGAAGGGCACTCGGTGACAAATATTGGAATGAATGCTCGCGATACATGGGCGCAGGGCCGCGCGCGGCTCCTCGCCCAACCTCTGATCTGGCTGGCCATTGGGTCCGTCACTTCGTTGTTTGCCGTCGGCGGGAGGTGGGACATACCGTTAGCGGCGTGGGTCGCACCGGTCTTTCTGCTGCGGTTTGTGCGGAGAAGCCGCTTTTGGGTCGCCATGCTGATCATTTGGCTCGTCTCCATCGGCAACGCGCTGTTTTGGGCTTTCGAACTCAGCAACGGGCTGACGGCCCCGGACTATGCCATCGCAATCGCGTTTGGGGCCGTTTTTGCGTTGCCATATGCCGCGGACAGGCTGCTCACACCGCGCCTTGGAATGATCGGGAAGTTGATGGTATTTCCCGCCGCCTGGGCGTGCACGGAATATCTGATGGGCTCGCTCAGTCCGCTGGGCGTCATGTATGGCCTGCGGGCTAATACGCAGACCGAGTATTTGTCACTTCTGCAGCTGACCGCCCTCCTAGGCCCTTACAGCATCGGCTTTCTGATCAGCTGGTTTGCGACGACGGCAAATTGGGTCTGGGATAATCCGGATGCTTCCGATCACCGCAGAGTCGCGATCGGGTACGGCGCCATCCTTGTGCTGGTAATCGTCGGCGGAAGTCTACGTCTTGCGTTCACGCCGCCGCCGAAAACATATATCCGCATGGCAACCGTCACACCCAGCATGATCGTACAGACGGCAGCGTACGAAATGATCAAGGGCCGTAACTCCGTTCCTAAAGGCTATGTCGCTGATCCCCAGAACGGAATGCACGCCAATACGCTGTTCTTCGCGACCAAGAACGAGATTGCGCGTGTCTCTCCGATTGTGGCGCGCGCCGCCTATTCGCTCGTTATTGACAACCTCTTGCGGAGCACCCGCGAGGCCGCCCGCAGCGGTGCGAAGATCGTGGTCTGGTCCGAAACGGCCGCACCACTGCTCAGCAATGCGGACATACCGGCTTTCCTTGCCAAGGTCGGTGACATCGCTCGCACAAAGAAAATCTATATCGACGCTGCCATCGGTGAACCCTTCGCCCGCAACGCGACCTTTCTCGTTGGGCCAGGCGGGAAAGAGATCTGGTCTTATGACAAGAGGCACCCGGTTCCTCTTCTTGAGCCGGTCCCGCCGGGCCACCTGCCGGCGCCCGTTGCGCAGACGCCCTTCGGCCGCCTCACCAATGTCATCTGCTTTGATGCAGATTTTCCCGCGCAAGCCCGCGTGAATGCAGATATCATGATGGTGCCAGGGTTCGATTGGCCCCAAATCGGCCGGTCGCACACGCTCAAATGGGTGAGGCTTCGGGCGATTGAGAACGGCTATTCCCTGATACGCGCGGCCTATGATAGCCAAGCGGCCGCTTTCGATCCGCTGGGGCACGTGCTTGCCACCCAGGACACAACGGGCCCGGGCAGCCACATAATGTATGCCGACGTGCCGACGAAAGGTAGACGCACAATCTACAACCGGACCGGCGACGTTTTCATCTGGCTCTGTCTTGCCGGACTCGGCGTCGCCACCATCACTGCGTTCCGCTCCCGACGCAAAGGGTGGTGATATGGCACTTGCATCAAGGAACGGTGGCATTAATCCCACCAGGCCAGGGGATCCCAACCGGCGCCGAGCAACGTTGAAATCGTGGACTTTTGTGAGTGGCGGATGAAAACGCCCCACCTATGGCAAACGAAAACTCCTCAGTTTTCGAGCTGACCGGCGCTCCAGGGCATGCCCTGGAGCGCCGGTCGAATCAGCTAATCACTGAGATTCTTGCCGTGGGCCGCACGGAGGAACCGGTGAGACCGCTCTACGCTTCGGGCATTGCTTTGGGATGTAGCCGCAGTTTTGGTTGAACCTGCAGAGCGCTTACGAAATCCGCATCGCGGAATAAGCGACGCCGCGCGACACTGCACGATTGCCGGTCCGGGCCGTTGCGGCCTCGGCTGGGCGCCGCGTATGAACGCATTCACCTCAACCGACCTCGGCGAGCTTGCACCTGCCCGATTTAGCGCCCCAATCCACGATGTTTTTGGAAAAAATTTGACGGTATTTCTGACCTTATCGGGGCCAGGTACAGGAACAGGATACCGTCAATACCTATCACCGCATTGGGCGTGAAACGTGCTGCCAGGCGACGGACAGCTGGATTGGAATCGCCTACAACAC
>JAJZRT010000972.1 GCA_021802595.1 Pseudomonadota bacterium | reverse complement strand
TGATGGTCGAGACCGGCGGCCATGGCGGCTCCACCGCGGCGCCGATCGCGCGCGCGGTGTTCGATTATTACCTGACCGGGAAGCGCCCCGGCAACATGAAACCGGAGGGCAACGATGCCTCGGACTAATCACTGGTTCCTCAATGGCCTGCGCCATGTGGACGGCATCCTGCTGGTGCTGGTGCTGCTGGTGCTGGGCATCAGTCTGGCGGTGGTGACGAGCGCCTCGGGCCAGAGTCCGGTGCGCATCACGGGTCACCTCGTCAACATGGCGCTGGCGCTGGGGGTGATGATTCTGATGGCCAATGTTCCGCCGCACCTGCTGTCCAAGGTCGGGCCGCCCCTGTATGTGGCGGGGGTGGTGCTGCTGATCGGGGTGGCGCTGTTCGGCGAGATCCGCAATGGCGCCCGGCGCTGGCTGAATCTGGGGTTTGCGTTCCAGCCGTCCGAACTGCTGAAGCTCGCCCTGCCCCTGATGCTGGCCTGGTATTTCCATCGCAACGAGGCGGTGCTGCGCGCCAGGCACTACCTGGTCGGCGGCGTCCTGCTGCTGGTGCCGTTTCTGCTGATCCTGCGCCAGCCCGACCTGGGCACGGCGATGATGCTCGGCGCGTCGGGCTTCTACCTGCTGTTCTTCGCCGGCCTGCCGTGGAAGGTCATTGTCGGGGGCGGTGCGCTGGGGGCCGCGAGCCTGCCGGTTGTGTGGGGGCTGATGCACGACTATCAGAAACAGCGCGTCCTGACCTTGCTCGATCCTTCGTCCGATCCGCTCGGTGCCGGCTACCACATCATCCAGTCGACCATCGCGATCGGCTCCGGCGGCCTGTTCGGCAAGGGCTGGATGCAGGGCACGCAAAACCAGCTCGACTTCATTCCCGAACGCACCACCGATTTCATCTATGCCGTGTTCGGCGAGGAATTCGGCTATGCCGGCGCGATCCTGCTGGTCGGGCTGTATCTGGCCATCGTCGCGCGTGGCCTGGTCATCGCCGCGCGGGCGCCGACGCTGTTCGGACGGCTGATGGCGGCCACGTTGAGCCTCAACCTGTTCACCTACGTGTTCGTCAACATGGGCATGGTGTCGGGGATCCTGCCGGTGGTCGGCGTGCCCTTGCCGCTGATGAGCTATGGTGGAACGGCGCTTGTCACGCTGCTGCTGGGCATGGGCATCCTGATGAGCGTGGCGACCCATCGCCAGCTCAATAAATCCTGAGGCGCTAAAATATGGCCATGAAAACGATCGTGTTCCTGGGCATCGCTGCCCTCGCGCTGGCCCTCGGCGGCTGCGCGACCGCGCCACCGGAAAAACAGGCATCCACCGCCCCAAGCCGCGGCGGCTATTACAAGGACGACGGCCCGGAGGCCCGTCCGCCGGCGAATCTGGATGCGGTCCCCGACGCCGTGCCGCGCAAGGAGCCGCTGAACCCCTCGGCCAACCGCGCCTATGTCGCGCTGGGCACCACCTACACGCCGCAGACCACACGCCAGTCCTATAGCAAGGAGGGCATCGCCTCGTGGTACGGCCGCCGTTTCCATGGCAAGAAAACCTCTTCGGGCGAGCCCTACGACATGTACGCCATGACGGCAGCGCATCCGACCCTGCCGATCCCGAGCTATGCGCGGGTCACGTCGATCGAGACCGGCAAATCGGTGGTGGTGCGCATCAACGACCGCGGGCCGTTCCACAGCAAGCGCATCATCGACCTGTCGTATACCGCCGCCTACAAGCTGGGGCTGCTGGCGCGGGGGAGTGGCCGGGTGAAGGTGGAAAGCATCGATCCCGACGCGGGCGACACGCAGGGCACGCAGGAGGAGGGCATCTACCTCCAGGTGGGGGCATTTTCGCGCGCAGACAATGCGCGGCAGCTGCGCGATCGCCTGCAGCGCCTGCTCGACATCGACACCAGCCTGACGCGCGTGGTCGTCGACGGTCGCCTGCATCGCGTACAGCTTGGACCGTATTCCAGCGACGATGCGGCGCAGTCGGATCGTGCGCGGGTACGGGAACGCCTTGACCTGAATGCGGTCCTGGTCAAACGCGATTGATCGGGGGACCGGGCATGAAAATCTTCTGGCTGGGGCTGGCGCTCCTGTTTTCCGCGGCGGCAGGGGCGACTCCGCCCGGCATTGCATCGCGTGCCTGGATCGTGATCGACCAGGCGAGTGGACGCGAACTGGCCGCCAGTCAGGCCGACCTGCCGCTGGCCCCCGCGTCGCTGACGCAGATGATGACGGCCTACGTCCTGCTGGGCGACATCCGCAGGAACAAGCTGAGCCTGGGCGAGTTGGTCAGCGTGCCGCAGGTCGCCACGCAGGCGGACGGTGCCCGCCTGTTCCTCAAGGCCGGCGAGAAAATCAGCGTGGACACGCTGCTGCAGGGCATGCTGGTGGAATCGGCCAGCGACGCCACGATCGCCCTCGTGACGGCGGTCGACGGCAGCGAGGCGGCGTTCGTCGAACGCATGAATCGCGAGGCCCGGCGGCTGGGCATGACGAAGACCCGTTTCGTGAACGCGACCGGGCTGGCGGCGCCGGGCCAGGAATCGAGCGCGCGCGACCTTGCCCTGCTCGGGCGCGCGCTGGCGCGCGATTTCCCGGACCGGCTGGTGTTTTTCAGCCAGAAGGAACTGGCTTTCCAGGGCGTCACGTATTACAACGGCAATCGCCTGTTGTGGCGCGACAATACCGTGAGCGGCCTGAAGGAG
>JAJZRT010000971.1 GCA_021802595.1 Pseudomonadota bacterium | reverse complement strand
CTATCTGGAGCAGCTCGGCTTTTCCGTGGTCGGCTACGGCTGCACCACCTGCATCGGCAACTCCGGCCCGCTGCCGGAAGCGATCGAGAAGACCGTGCTCGACAACGACCTGGTCGCCTGCTCGGTGCTGTCCGGCAACCGCAACTTCGAGGCGCGCGTGCACCAGAACGTCAAGGCCAACTTCCTGATGTCGCCGCCGCTGGTGGTGGCGTTCGCGCTGGCCGGCCGCGTGCCCTTCAACGTCGAGAAGGACCCGATCGGCGCCGGCAAGAACGGGCCGGTGTACCTGAAGGACATCTGGCCGAGCAACGCGGAGGTCGCCGCATTGCTGCATCACTCCACCGACGCCAGCGCCTACAAGCGCTATGCCGACGTCGGCGCCGACAACCCGCTGTGGGACGGCGTGGCGGCGCCGGCCGGCGCGGTATATGAATGGGACGAGCAATCGACCTACATCCAGGAGCCGCCGTTCTTCATCGGTGAAAAGGCCGCCAGCATCGCCATCCAGGGCGCGCGCGCGCTGGCGATCTTCGGCGACTCGGTCACCACCGACCACGTCAGCCCCGCCGGCGGCATCAAGCCGACCTCGCCGGCTGGTCTCTATCTCAGCGAGCACGGCGTCGAGAAGGCCGACTTCAACAGCTACGGCGCGCGCCGCGGCAACCACGAGGTGATGATGCGCGGCACGTTCGCCAACGTGCGCATCAAGAACCTGATGATTCCCGGCTCTGAGGGTGGCATTACGCTGAAGGACGGCGAGGAAAAGCCGATCTACGACGCCGCCATGGCCTGGCAGGCGGAAGGCATGCCGCTGATGATCTTCGCCGGCGAGGAATACGGCACCGGCTCTTCCCGCGACTGGGCGGCCAAAGGCACCACGCTGCTCGGCGTGAAGGCGGTCGTCGCCAAGAGCTTCGAGCGCATCCACCGTGCCAACCTGGCTGGCATGGGCGTGCTGCCCTGCCAGTTCAAGGATGGCGTCGACGCCGCCACGCTGAAACTCGACGGCAGCGAGACCTTCGACCTAGAAGGCACCGAATCCGGCATCACGCCCCAGCAGGACGTAACGCTGGCCATCCACCGCGCCGACGGCAGCACCGAGCGGGTTGCGCTCAAGCTGCGCATCGACACGCCGATCGAGGTCGAGTATTACAACAAGGGCGGGATCCTGCCTTTCGTGCTGGGCCAACTGCTAGGCTGAACATCAGGGCGGTCAGCACCCTTCTGTGGGATGAAGCGCTGATCGTTGTTACACTAAACTTATGGGCCGTATTTACAATCCGTGGCCTGACGCGCGTGGCTCGAAGCCCACATCGCCAGGCCGAAAGATAATAAAAACACCTTTAACTCTTGAATTTGTCCGGCCCATACATTAGCATTTACTTAAATACACATTTCACGGGAGCCCATCATGTCTAAACGCGCTGTTCTGCTTACTTTGTCCGCCTTGGCCGTTGTCGCACTACAAACCGGTTGCGGCGAAAAAGCCTTGACCTACCAGACCAACATCAAGCCGATTCTGGAAGCCAACTGCGTGTCGTGTCATGTGGCCGGCAGCGAAGGCTATGAGAAGTCAGGCCTGCGCCTGGACAGCTATGAAATGCTGATGAAGGGCACCAAGTTTGGCCCGGTGATCGTGCCTGGTTCCAGCGTGGGCAGCACGCTTTATCGTCTGGTGGCCGGTCAGGCCGATCCGTCGATCCGCATGCCCCACGGCAAGGCCGCGTTGCCCGATGAGGATGTGGCCACGATCGCCGCCTGGATCGACCAAGGCGCGAAGAACTGAATTTCATTTCCCACGTGGAGCAACCTCTAATGAGCAATCGCGGCTTCTTCCATTTCAGCGCCCTGCCGATGTCGACGCGCATGGTCTACACCATGACCCTGCTGGTGCTGGGCACGGGTTATCTGTTCGCCATGCTGCAGGTGTTCTACAGCCATGCGGGACTGGACGGCAACGCCAAGAACATCTCCGCCCAGGATATCCGCATCGCCTATCACGGCAGCGAAACCGACACCCGCCTGGTGACCGCGCTGAAAGGTCCGATGGCGGGGATGCTGCCGGAAACGGAGCGGGCGGTGATTTTCAAGTGGGTGGATTCTGGCGCCAAGCAGGACGCGTTTGAAAGCAATGTGAAGCCCATCATTGAGAGCCGCTGCCTGGCCTGCCACGACGGAAGCAACCCGCACATCCCGCTCCTGACCAGCTTTGATGAAGTGACGAAAATAGTGGCCAAGGATACCGGCGCA
Source organism: Pseudomonadota bacterium (assembly GCA_021802595.1). The sequence goes on along the minus strand of JAJZRT010000971.1, from coordinate 455 downwards.
ACCATCCCCGCCCTGGTTCGCGTATCGCACATCCACCTGTTCGGCATCACCTTCATCTTCTTTATCATCAGCAGCATTTTCACCCACGCCTACATGCGCCCGCTGTGGCTGAAATGCGTGATCATCGTGCTGCCCTTCCTGACCATTCTGACCGACATCTTCTCCTGGTATCTGACCAAATGGATTCCCGGATTCGCCTGGTTCATCATCGGCAGCGGCGCCTTGATGGGCATTTCGTTCACGGTGCAATGGGTCGTATCGATGCGGCAGATGTGGTTCTACACATTGCCTGAGGAAATCGAGGAATGTGGCGGCACCTTGCCGGTAATGGGCCAGAAGTCGAGAACGCAGGATATGTAGCCCTGCGCCATAGGGTCGCTTCGAACGGGGCGTGTGAACAGTGTTCACACGCCCCGTTTGTATTTGATGATCAGTGCTTGGGAGCACGAGATCGG
>JAJZRT010000970.1 GCA_021802595.1 Pseudomonadota bacterium | reverse complement strand
CCGGGCTGCGCGCGGCGATGACCCGCGTGATCAACAAGTACATCGAGGACAACGAACTGGCCAAGAAGGCCAAGGTCGAGATCAGCGGCGACGACATGCGCGAAGGCCTGAGCTGCGTGCTGTCGGTCAAAGTGCCCGACCCCAAGTTCTCCAGCCAGACCAAGGACAAGCTGGTGTCCAGCGAGGTGCGCGCGCCGGTCGAGGACGTGGTTGCGAAAAGCCTCACCGACTACCTGCTGGAGAACCCCAACGACGCGAAGATCATCTGCGGCAAGATCGTCGACGCCGCGCGTGCCCGCGAGGCCGCGCGCAAGGCGCGCGAGCTCACCCGGCGCAAGGGCGTGCTCGACGGCATGGGGCTGCCCGGCAAGCTCGCCGACTGCCAGGAGAAGGACCCGGCGCTGTGCGAGATCTACATCGTCGAGGGCGACTCCGCCGGAGGTAGCGCCAAGCAGGGGCGCGACCGCAAGTTCCAGGCGATCCTGCCGCTGCGCGGCAAGATCCTCAACGTCGAGAAGGCGCGCTACGAGAAGCTGCTGAGCAGCAATGAAATCCTCACGCTGATCACCGCGCTGGGAACCGGGATCGGCAAGGACGACTTCGACGTCTCCAAGCTGCGCTACCACCGCATCATCATCATGACCGACGCCGACGTCGACGGCGCGCACATCCGCACCCTGCTGCTGACCTTCCTCTACCGCCAGATGCCCGAGCTGGTCGAGCGCGGCCATGTCTACATCGCCCAGCCGCCGCTGTACAAGGTCAAGCACGGCAAGGACGAACAGTACCTCAAGGACGGCCACGAACTCGACGCCTACGTGCTGCAGGTGGCGCTGCGCGATGCGTCGATCGCCACCTCCGGCCAGCCCGACGCCCGGCTGCTCGCCGGCGAGTCGCTGCAACAGCTGGCGCGGCAGTACATGCTGACCGAAGGGGTGATCGAGCGCCTCGCGGCGTTCATGGACGAAGCCGCGCTGCGCGCCATCGCCGGCGGCGTGGCCCTCGAGCTCGACACCCCCGAGCAGGCCCGCGGATCGGCCGAAAGGCTGCAGCAGGCGCTGCTGGCGCAGCACGTGGGCGGCGTGGTGCCCACGGTCAGCGCCGAGACCGACCCGCGCAGCGACAAGCAGTTGCTGCGCATCCTGCGCCACCACCACGGCAACGTGCGCCCCAGCGTCATCGGCGAGGACTTCTGCCACGGCGCCGACTACGCGGTGCTGGCGCAGGCCGCGCAGACCTTCGGCGGCCTGCTGGCCGAAGGCGCCAGCGTCAGCAAGGGGAACGGCGACAACGCCCGCCAGGCGCCCGCGGCCGATTTCCGCGAAGCCATGCAATGGCTGCTGCGCCAGGCCGAAGGCAGCGTCGCCCGCCAGCGCTACAAGGGCCTGGGCGAAATGAACCCCGCCCAGCTCTGGGAAACCACCATGGACCCCGCGGTGCGCCGCCTGCTGAAAGTGCAGATCGACGACGCCATCGAGGCCGACCGCGTGTTCACGATGCTGATGGGCGACGAGGTCGAACCCCGCCGCGATTTCATCGAGACCAACGCGCTCAGGGCGGTGAATATCGATGTGTGAGGGTGTTGACCCGGCGCCTCAACGACTTCACGCCCGATGAAGCAAGAGTCGTGGTCCGATCCGCAGCGCCGAACCTCCCGTTCCACTTCGCCATCGCGCAGGGCTTGGCGCAATCTCTCTGGTGCAATGCCGATCGCATGCACCGCCTCGACGACGGAAAGCCATCCCTTGCTCTTGACCTGCTCCCCGTTGGGCACATCCGCTGGGGCCAAGAGATGCCATGCATGTAGACCGGGTCGGTGGCCGGGCTCGCGAGCGATCAGGTCAGCACTTCTGCCTTAGCCGTGATCAGCGCTACTGAGAGGCCGCCATTAGAGTTGGCGAAGAACCGGGCAATGTCGTCCACCGCCTCATAGGGCAAGAATTTCACTTTGTCACGCAGTTCTAGTCGCCGGAATGCTGGGCGCAGCAACTGCTCTCGCACGCGATTGCGCTTCTCCACTGGAGCCACGATGAACATGGGATACGTCGTGTTCGGCGCGAGGATGGACAGGTCGGCAAAGCGCAGAAGACCGGAGTAGATCGCAGTCGTGTTCTCGATCTCGAATGCGGCATCGATCCGAAACTCTTCCTTCCAGACTACATCGATGTTCTCGACGTAGGACTTGGGAAGGTCGATACCGGCGGCAAACTGAGTCTCGAACTCATTGAACTCGTAGACCTTGCGCAGCTTGCCCTGGTCCCCTGTCGGTACCCAGACTTTTTCGCCGGCCTTCAGCCCCAGACAGGCTAGCTTCCACTGCATCTTGACATGGTCGCTGACGACATCACTGGCAAGAATGGCATCGACGTCTTCCCGCTCCACCTCGATCAAGGGCTTTGGTGCCGGATCCTCGGCCCTTGGCGCCTCGCGCTGTTCAACGCTGTTGCCGTTTCGCAGTCGCACCAGGATCGAGTAGAGGTCGTCGTAGTGCTCATAAAAGTGCCCGAGGCGCTCCTCGGAGACCGATGTGAACCCACGTAGCTGGTAGGTGGACTCGTAGTTCAGCAGCCTGCAGAACTCGACGAAGGGCACGCCGATTTCAAGAGGATTTGCGATGAAGTACACCAGATCCCAGCCTTCACTCGCGTCAGCGTTCAGGTTGGGCCATAGCTCTCGCGACAAGTCCGGGCAGATCGTCTTGTAGGC
>JAJZRT010000969.1 GCA_021802595.1 Pseudomonadota bacterium | reverse complement strand
CGCCGCTGTCACTGGGCCCAACCAGGTCACGATCACCACGAAGACCCCCTACCCTGTCCTGCTCGCCCAACTGGTCAAACTCTCCATCGTGCCGAAGACGTATGTGCAGAAGCTGGGCAACACCAAGTTCAACGAGCACCCGATGGGTAGCGGCCCATATCGTTTTGTCTCCAGCGTGCAGGGGGTGAAGATCGATCTCGCGGCCAATGAGGGCTACTGGCGCGGCAAGCCGCCCTTCGCCCGCGTGGTGATGCATCCGGTACTGCAGGAGTCAACACGCATCGCCGATGTGCGCACCGGCAAGGCGGATATCACCCGCATCCTGTCCACCGACGACGCCAACGCGCTGCGCTCCGACAAACAGGTGAAAGTGCTTTGGACGCCGACCGAACGCGTGACGATGCTTGCGCTCAACGCGCTTTCGGGGCCGATGCAGGATATCCGCGTGCGCGAGGCTGCGGCGATGGCGATCGACAAGACCGTGCTCGTCAAGGCGTTGCTGAGCGGCTACGCGAAGCCGGTCAACGAGCCGCTGACACCGGCAAGTTTTGGCTTCGACCCGAACATCCCCGATTACGGCTACAACCCCGTGCGCGCGAGAGAGTTGCTAAAGGAAGCAGGCGTGACACCGCAGACGAAGTTCGTTTTCCTTACGTCTCCCGTGTTTGACCAGCGCGTCGTGCAGGCGCTGCAGCAGATGCTGGCCAATGTCGGTATCAACGCCAAGATCGTGACGGTGGATCTCGCAACCTACCTGCACATGCGCGAGGGCAGACCGAAACAGGCGGGCGACGTTTCGTTCTTCCGCTGGTCATGTGGCTGCGAGGACGCGGATGGAACGCTGTTCCCGCTCTTTAACAGTTCCAGCGTGTGGGCCAAATACAAGAACCTCACGGTGGACAAGCTCCTCAGCGACGCGCGCGCGACGCTCGACCCGAAGAAGCGGATCGCAGATTACGCCCAGGCACTGACCATCATCCACAAGGACGTGCCGGTCGTCCCACTCTATCAGGACGTGGTAATGTTCGTCGCGCGCAACCAGGTGCAGTTCCAGCCCACCGCGGACGAGTCATTCTTCCTGTTCTCTATGGGCTGGAAAAAATGAGCGCAAGCCGGCGCCGCCGTCATGGCGCCGGTGTCTCTTCCGCACGATGGCAGGCGACGAGGGTCTCGCCCAGGTGGCGCCATGCCGGCACCTCCTCGCGGCAGTGCGCGATCGCCATCGGGCATCGGGTATGGAACACGCAGCCTTGGGGTGGTGCGGCGGGGCTCGGGATTTCGCCTTTCAGCGGTACGCGCGGCTTGGCGCGCTGCAACGCGGGATCCGGCTCCGGCACCGCGGCGAGGAGAGCGCGCGTATAGGGATGGCGCGGAGTGGTGTAGAGCGCGTCGCGCGGCGCCAGTTCCATGAGATGGCCGAGATACATCACCGCGACGCGGTCGCAGACATGGCGCACCACCGCGAGGTCGTGCGAGACGAACAGGCAAGCCATGGCGTGGCTCTGCTGCAGTTCCACGAGTAGGTTGAGGATCTGCGCGCGCACCGAGACGTCGAGCGCTGAAACCGGCTCGTCACAGAGCAGCAACGCCGGGCGCAGCGCGAGCGCGCGAGCAATGACGATGCGCTGCCGCTGGCCGCCGGAGAATTGGTGCGGGTAGCGCGAGGCATGTTCCGGGCGCAGGCCAACCTCGGTGAGCAGAGCCGCCACGCGCTCGCGCAATTCCCGCCCACGGGCGAGCCCGCGCACCAGCAGCGGCTCGCCAATCGCGGCGCCGACGGTCATGCGCGGGTTGAGCGAGGTCGCGGGGTCCTGGAAGACGATCTGCGCCTTGGCGCGGATCTCGCGCAGCGTGCGTCGATCAGCCCCCCTGACCGGCATCCCGGCGACGCGCACCTCACCGCCGGTCGGCTGCACGAGGCCGACGATAGCGTTGGAGACGGTGGATTTGCCACAGCCGCTCTCGCCCACGAGGCCCAACGTCTCACGCTCCGCAACGGTGAAGGAGACGCCGTCCACCGCGCGAACCGGTGGGCCATGGCGCGCAGGGAAATGCACGACCAGACCATCGACGGCGAGCACCGGGTTCATGCCAGGCGCTCCGTGTGCCAGCAGGCGGAGAAATGCCCATCGTCAGTCTCGAGCAGAGGCGGTGGCTCGGCATTGCAGCGCGCGTCGGCGAAGGGGCAGCGCCCGACGAAGCGGCAACCGGCGCCGTATTCCGAAGGCTGTGGCACGCTGCCCTCGATGACCGCGAGGCGGGATTTCGGCTCGTCGGCAAGCCTGGGAATCGCAGCGAGCAACAGCGCGGTGTACGGGTGACGCGGGCGGGAGAAGACCGCCGCGGTGGGCCCGATTTCGGCGATGCGCCCGGCGTACATCACGGCGACGCGCTCGGCGATGTCCGCGACAACGCCCATGTCGTGAGTGATGAGCACGATGGCCGTACCGCGCTCGGCGGCGAGACGTCGCAACAGGTCGAGGATCTGCGCCTGGATGGTGACGTCGAGCGCCGTGGTAGGCTCGTCGGCCACCAGCACCGCAGGCCGGCTGATCAACGCCGAGGCGATCATCACGCGCTGGCACATCCCGCCCGAAAGCTCGAACGGGTATTGGTCGATGCGCCGGTCCGGATCGGCGATGCCGACCTCGGCCAGCATGCGTCGCACCGCCTCCCGGGCGGCCACCGACGCGAGCCCGCTCGCCTCACG
>JAJZRT010000968.1 GCA_021802595.1 Pseudomonadota bacterium | reverse complement strand
GACCTGCGCTTGGCGGCCGCGTGCGGCGCCGCCGCGCCGTCGGGCCCGATCACGCTGGCGCAGGCGGTCGAGCGTGCCCTGTGCGCCAATCCGGCTACCCGCAGCGCCTGGCTCACGGCGCGGCTGCGTGCCGCCGAACTGGGGCAGGCGTACAGCGCCTATCTGCCCAGCGTGTCGGCCAGCGGCAGCGCGTCCCGCAACGGGGCACGCGTGCTGCCGCGCGACTACAACGCCTGGCAACTGGGGCTGGACGCACAGTACCTGCTGGTTGACTTCGGCGGGCGGGCGGCCCGGCGCGACGCTGCCGAGGCACTGCTGGCTGCGGCGCGCGCCAGCCAGGATGCCAGCGTGCGCCAGCTCTATCTGCAGACGGTCACGGCCTATTTCAATCTGCTGACCGCGCAGGGGGCCGTAGCCGTCGCGCGCGAAGCCGAGGCCTCGGCGCTGGCCGCGCTGCGGGCGGCGACTGCGCGCGTGGCCGCGGGAACGGCCATTCCGTTCGATCGGCTGCAGGCGAAAACCGTCCATGCCCAGCGCCAGATCGACCGCATCCGTGCCGAAGGCGAAGCCGCCCGGATGCAGGGCGAACTGGCCGCGCTGATGGGCGACACCCGGCAGGCCGGCTTCAGCGTGATCGACAGCGAAGCCGCATTCAGCCAGACGCCGGATCTGGGCACCCAGGTGGATGCGTTGATCGCGGCCGCGCTCAGCCGGCGGCCCGATCTGCGTGCGGCGGAAGCCACGGTGCTGGCGCAGCAGGCCGGGGTGCGCAGTGCGAAGGCTGCCGGCAAGCCCAGCCTGTCGGCCTTTTACGATGCGCAGCGGCAGGACAGCGGTTCCCTGGCGGCGACCCGTTCCAGCATCGGCATCAGCCTGACCATTCCGCTTTTCACCGGCTACCGCAACACCTATCAGGTCGCCGCGGCGCAAGCCCAGGCCGACCTGGCGGTGGCGGAGCGCGACCGCGTGGCCAATCAGGTGGCGCTGGACGTGTGGCGCGCCTATTACAGCGTGAAGAGCGAAACCGAAGCGGACAGCCGCAGCGCCGATCTGGTGGAAAGCGCCGTGGCGGCCGAAAAGCTGGCCTTGGGGCGTTATCAGGCCGGGCTCGGCATCCTGCTGGATGTGATGAGCGCGCAGGCCAATCTGGCGCAGGCGCGCCAGACCCGGTTGCAGACGCGGCTGGGTCTGCGGGTGGCGCGGGCCAGCCTGGCGCAGGCCATTGGGGATTTGAGCTGGGACTGGCTGGAACCGGCGCAGCAGGAAGGGACGCGATGAAAAAAACGGCAATGCTGGTGCTGCTGGTCGGGATGGCGGCCGCGACGGCGTGGTGGTGGAGCAGCAGGAGCAGGCCCGTCGAGCCGCAATACCGGACCGCGACGGTGGATCGCGGCGACATTGCGGCGGAGGTCTCGGCCAACGGCACGCTCAACCCGGTCACCCTGGTCAATGTCGGCACCCAGGTGTCGGGGACGGTGAAGCGCATCGACGCCGACTTCAACCAGCAGGTGAAGGCCGGACAGGTGCTGGCCGAACTCGACCCGGCGCTATTCCAGGCAGCGCTGGCCCAAAGCACGGCCAACCTCGCCAACGCGCAGGCGCAGCTGAAGCTGGCCGAAGCCAGCGCGGCGCGCATGCAGACGCTGTTCAGGCAGGAATATGTGTCGCAGCAGGAACTCGACCAGGCGCTGGCCGCGCGGGAACAGGCCGCGGCGCAGGTCCGGCTGGCGCGCGCGCAGGTGACGCGCGACCAGACCAATCTCGGTTTCTCGATCATCCGCTCGCCGGTCGACGGCACTGTGATCAACCGCCAGGTCGACGTCGGCCAGACCGTGGCAGCGAGCTTCCAGACACCGACGCTGTTCCAGATCGGCAAGGACCTGACGCAGATGCAGATCGACTCGACCGTGTCGGAAGCCGACATCGGGCAGATCAAGGTGGGGCAGCCGGTGAAGTTCCGCGTCGATGCGTTTCCCGACATCGAATACAGCGGCGCGGTGCGGCAGGTGCGGCTGAACGCCACGACCCAGCAGAACGTCGTCACCTACAACGTGGTGGTGAAGGTCGCCAACCCCGATCTGGCGTTGATGCCTGGCATGACGGCCAATCTGCGCGTGCTGGTCGAAACCCGGCCGGATGTGTTGCGCGTGCCGACGACGGCGCTGCGTTTCCGGCCGCAGGCGGGCAGCACGGTCGAGGGCGCGGGCAAGTCGCGCGGTTTGGCGGTATACAGGCTGGTCGACGGCAAGCCGGTGCGGGTGGCGGTCAGGACCGGCATCAGCGACAAGGCTTACACGCAAATCGTCGCCGGCGAGTTGAAGGCGGGCGATGCCGTGATCGTGGCCGACCTTGCGGCCAAAAAAGACAACGGCGGCATGTCGCGCGGACGCCTGTTCTGATGGCGACACCGGCGGCGCCGCTGATCGAGGTGGTGGACCTCGAAAAGGATTATCCGACCGGTGCCGGCGTATTCCAGGCGCTGCGCGGGGTGAGCCTCGCCATCGCCGAGGGCGAGTTCGTCGCCATCATGGGCGCGTCGGGCTCGGGCAAGAGCACCTTCATGAACCTGCTCGGCTGCCTCGATCGCCCCACCCGCGGCAGCTACCGCCTCGACGGGCAGGATGTCAGCCGCCTGTCGTCGGACCAGCTGGCCGCCCTGCGCAACCGCGAGATCGGCTTCGTGTTCCAGGGCTTCAACCTGCTAGATCGG
>JAJZRT010000967.1 GCA_021802595.1 Pseudomonadota bacterium | reverse complement strand
AGACCACCAGCATCAACGCCCAGAAAATTGCCGACGCGGCGCCCAGCACGGTTTCGGGGCCGGCCGCGATGCCGTGGTTCGGGCTCAGGGTTTCCTTCAGGGCATAAAGCGGGCTGGTTCCGATATCGCCGTAGACGACACCGAGCGCGGCGAAGGTCAGGGCTGCACGGCTATGTGTGTTTGCTTCCATGAAGCGAGGTCGTCGACTCGGGAAGGAGAAAGCCGGCAGCCTATTCGTGATGCACCACAAAAGCAATTTCGGTGGTGAAATTGCCGATACCGCGATGGCCGGTCAGCGTCCAGCCCGCATCCTTGAGGTAGCGCGTCAGTTCGCGCGTCATGTCCGGATTGCCGCAGATCATCACGCGGTCGTGTTCCGGGTCCGGCGCGGGCAGGCCGAGACGTTGCGACAAGGCACCCGAGCGGAACAGGTCGCCCCCGCGTTCGGGCGTGGGGAACGGCTCGCGCGTCACCGTCGGCACGTAATGCAGTTGAGGGTTGTCCATAGCCTCGATTTCGGCGCGATAGGCCAGTTCGGCCACCGTGCGCACCGAATGCACCAGCACGACGTTTTCATAGCGGACATAGAGTTCGGGATCGCGGATCAGGCTCATGAACGGTGCCAGTCCTGTACCGGTGGCCAGCATGTACAGCGTGCGTCCGGGCAGCACGTGACTGAGCGTCAGCGTGCCGGTGGTCTTGCTGTTGACCCACACGCTGTCGCCAGGGCGGATGTGGACCAGCTGGCTGGTCAGGGGACCGTCCGGCACGTGGATGCTGAGAAATTCGAGATGGTCGCGGTCGGCAGTCGAGACGATGGAATAGGCGCGCGCCACCAGCTTGCCTTCGCGCTTCAACCCGATGGTGACGAATTCACCGTTCTCGAACGAGAAATCCTGCGGCCGGCTCAGGGTAAAGCTGAACGTCTTGTCCGACCACGGACGCACCGACTTCACCGTCTGTTCGCTGTAAGGCATGCTCTATCCTGATCCTGTATGTTTCGGGTTGATTAGTGAATCCATATATTCTACTCAACAACCCCCGGGCGTCATACGGCCCACCATCCCACAGGCGCCGGCCCGATCCTCACCCCTTGATGCAGACCAGCGGCTGCAGTCTGGCCACCTTGCGCGCCAGTCCGGCGCGGTCAGCCGCCTCCACCACCGCGCTGACATCCTTGTATGCACCCGGCGCCTCTTCGGCCACGCCGCGCAGCGAAGGGCTGCGGATCAGCACACCCTGGCTGGCGAGTTCGTCGATCAGCGCGCGGCCATGCCACTGGCGGGTGGCCTGGTGGCGACTCATGGCCCGCCCGGCGCCGTGGCACGCGGAGCTGAAGGCTCGCGTCATGCCCGTTTCGGTGCCGACCAGGATATAGGACGCGGTCCCCATGCTGCCGCCGATCAGCACCGGCTGGCCGATGTCGCGCAGCTCATTGGGCAGCGCCGGATGGCCGGGGCCGAAGGCGCGCGTCGCGCCCTTGCGGTGCACGTAGAGACGGCGCGAGTGGCCGTCGACCGTGTGCGATTCCTGCTTGCAGGTGTTGTGCGAGACGTCGTAGATCAGGGTGAGGTGAGTCCCCGGCAACAGATCGGCGAACACCTGGCGGGTGAGGTGGGTGATGACCTGGCGGTTGGCCATCGCGCAGTTGATCGCCGCGCGCATCGCGCCGAGGTAGGCCTGGCCCAGCGCGGATTTGATCGGCACGCAGGCCAGTTCGCGGTCGGGCAAGTCGATGCCATGAGCCGGCGCGGCGATTACCATCTGCCGGAGGAATTCGGTGCCGATCTGGTGGCCCAGTCCGCGCGAGCCGCAATGGATGCTGACCACCACCTCGCCCTGGCGCAGGCGGAAGCGGTCGGCCGCTTTCGTATCGTGGATCTCGACGATCTCCTGCAGTTCGAGGTAGTGGTTGCCGGAGCCCAGCGTGCCGATCTCGTCGCGCTGGCGGCGCTTGGCCTGGTCGGAGACCTTGTCCGGCTCGGCGCCCGCCATGCAGCCCTGCTCCTCGATGCGATCGAGGTCGGCCGCGCTGCCGTAGCCGTGTTCGACGGCCCAGCGTGCACCACCGCGCAGCATTGCATCCATCTCGTTCGCATTCAGGCGCAATGGGCCGGTGCTGCCGACACCGGCCGGGATGCGTGCGAACAGACGGTCGGCCAGCCGCGGCTTGAGCGGCGCGATATCCGCCGCCCTGAGCCCGGTGTGCAGCGTGCGCACGCCACAGGAAATATCGAAGCCCACCCCGCCCGCGGATACCACCCCGCCCTCGTCGGCATCGAAAGCCGCCACCCCGCCGATCGGGAAACCATAACCCCAGTGTGCATCGGGCATGGCATAGGCCGCCCGGACGATGCCTGGCAGGGTGGCGACGTTGGTGAGCTGCTCGAAGACCTTGTCGTCCATCTCGCGGATCAACGCCTGGTCGGCAAAGATCACCGCCGGCACGCGCATCCTGCCGAACGGCGCGACCTGCCACTCGACCTCCGACACCTGCTGAAACTGGGCAAGATTCATTCTGGCAACCCCGGTTGATCCTCACGATCCAGCGGGAGTTCAGACGTCCACCACGCACTGGGCCAACCACTGCCCGGCTTCGTCCCTCCCGACTTTCAGTTCAGTATAGGTGGCGCCCTTGATCTCGACAGCCGGCTGGTGCCGGCTCGGATCGACCGGCTCGCCCCATGCCGTGGCGTGCAGCCGATGGCCGTCC